>JAAZIF010000240.1 GCA_012510335.1 Methanomicrobiales archaeon
CGACAAGATCAGCAAGGAGCAGTATCTCCTGCAGCTCCCTCCCGACCTCGCGGACCACCACCTCCGCGGCGATCTCCACATCCACGACCTGGAATACTTCGGGACGAGGCCGTTCTGCATCGACGGGAGCACGGCCATACCGGTTATGGAGAACGGACGTATCAGGAGCATCCTCCCTGCAGAACTTCCCCTCTCCGGCGATGAGTGGCGCCCTGAGGATCTCTCCGCGCTCACACCAGGTGGCTGGAGACGGGTGAGCAGGGTGACCCGCCGGCGGGTGAGTCCGGGCGAGATGCTCCGGATCCGGACGTCGAGCGGGCGATCGCTCTCGGTCACCGGCGAGCACCGTATACCGGTAAAGACCGATGACGGCATGGTCATCCGCCGTGCCGATGAGGTGCGCGCCGGGGATACGCTGTACGGGATCCCGGAGACCGATGCCATCCGCGGGGAGACGATAGAGGCGATCGACCTCGTCAGGGAACTCTCTGCATCGGTCCCGCCCCACCTCCTTGAGAACGTCTACGTCCGGGGTGCCGGCGATATCTTTGCAGGCGTGGTGCAAACCGGGAAGGCCTCCTCATACACCGATATATCCCGGGCGCTCGGAGTCGAGCACCAGGAACAGTGGTACACCCGAGGGATCATGCCGATCACCCATTTCGCCGCCCTCTCCCACCACTACGGCATCGAGGATTACGGGGAGGTCACCATCGGTTCTACCGGGAGCGGGGATGAGCTGCCGGCGATCCTCACGCTTACACCGGAACTCATCAGGCTTCTCGGGTTCTTCACCGCCGAAGGAAACTACAACGCATCGCCCGGGGCCAGACAGTACAACCCGGGGATCGCCTGGATCGCACAGGCTCTCGCGATCCAGGAGGCGGCAACACTCACCGGCGGGAGCCCCGACACTGAGACCATTTACTGGATTAAGGCAGTGCGCAGCCGGGCCATAGAGGTCACCCCCGGCGGAGAGCTCAACCACCTCCTCTTCCGCTACGTCTTCGGCATCCCGGAGGGGGCGGCAGGAAAACGCCTCCCGGGAATAGTATACCACATAAACGATCTCCTCCTCCACGAGTTCCTCTCGGCCCTCTTCACCGGGGGCGGTTCTGTGTACTACCGCCCCGGGAAGCCGGACTGCTTCGTCAACTATGCCACCACCTCCCCGGTGCTCCGGCAGGAACTCTCACTCCTGCTCGCCACGCTCGGGATCACTCACCGGATCGTCGAGACCTGCGATGAAGAAGGCCGGCCGGAGTTCTACCGGGTCGAGTTCACCGGCCGGGAGGAGATCGAGGCGCTCGCCCGGTATGCCACGTTCCTTGACGACCGGCAGGACCATATCGACGGCTTCCTCTCTGCGGTAAAGGAGGGAGAGAGAGAGGAGCAAAACGAGACCGTCGTCGGGGTCTTGCCGGTGGAGTCTACCGGCGAGTACGTCTACGACCTCTTCCTCGTCGGCGACGGAACCGAGGAGAGCCATACGTTCTATGCCTCCGACGGCCTGCTCATCCACAACTGCCAGGACTGGGATCTCCGGTATTTCTTCTACTACGGCCTGATGCCCGACGGCAACGGGACGAAGGCATCGGTCGCCGGTCCGGCGAAGAGGGCTGAGGTCGCGGTGCTCCATGCGGTCAAGGCGCTCGGGTCGGCCCAGACGAACTTCGCCGGCGGCCAGGGTTACTACAACTTCCTGACGTTCATGGCCCCGTTCCTGGAGGGGATGGAGTACGAGGAGGTCAAGCAGCTGATGCAGATGTTC
>JAAZIF010000241.1 GCA_012510335.1 Methanomicrobiales archaeon
CCGGTGATGTTGTAGTGGCCCCGCATCGCCATGATCGTCCACTTGGTGAAGTCGTTTAAGTCACGGGTCAGGCTGATCGCGATATCCACGTTGTGGTTCCGGCCATCGGAGTGGCAGAGACCCATGCCGTAGAAGATGGTGCCGAACCGGGCCTTCTTCATGATATCGACAGCCTCGATGATCTGCTCCTTCTTGACACCCGCAACGACGTCGGGGATGTCGTGGCCCCTGGCGACCGTCCGGAATGCGTCGAAGAGATCATAGTCATGCCCCTGCTGCACCTGCAGGTGGATGTCAGCTACCTGGGCGGTGTCGGTATGCCTGGGGTCGATTACGATGATCTTGCGACCCTTGTGACCCTTGCCGGTGAAGAATCCACGGGGGAAGATCGAGTAACGGGACATATGCCTCGGGTGGGCGTGAGCCGGGTTTGCGCCCCAGTAGACAATGACGTCAGCCCGGTTCTTCACCTCACCGAGGGTGCAGCTCGGGTAGCCGTTGTCGAATATAGCGAGGAACGAGCTCCCGTGACAGATGGATGCACAGTTATCGAGCACGGCGCCCGCCTGCTCGGCGACCTTGGCGGCGGCGGCCATGCCTTCACAGTTGGTCGACCCGAACCCATAGATCAGGGGTTTCTTCGCGTTGTGGAGAACCTTTGCCGTGTAATCTACCGCCTCATCGTATGAGATCTCCTTGTATGTGCCGTCCGGCTGGCGGAGGCGGGGCAGCGTGTGCCGATCCTCCATGGCACGGTGGAAGACCGTGCTACCGATGATACAGGCGTTCTCAACCTCAAGGATCCTCTTCCCGTCGTCTGAGACGGTAACGACGAGGTCGTCACAGCAGACGCCGCAGAAGGGGCATCCAACATTCTCAATCTTTTTTGCCATTACTGATCACCTTTCCACAGCCCTACGGCGCCCTGGACGAGTTCAAGCGTGCTCTTGCGCTTCTCGCCTGCAGGGGCGGGTTCGACTGTCACTGGAAAACCACTGTACTGGGGTTCCCCGGTTGCCTGGGTCCGAGGAGGGACTATCTGGTTTGCATAGACCCCCTGCGGGATGAACGCAAGACCGGGATAGAGCGACTGACGCCCCCTGACGGTCTTGACTATAACGCTTCCGCACTCGCTCGTCACTTTGACGAGCTGGTTTGGGACCAGACCGAGCGCTTTTACGTCATCATCGTGCATCTCGATGATGGAGCAGGCTTCGAAGTATTCCGGGGTCATTTTGCCCGATACTATCCCAACGCCTTCATCTACGGAGCGCTGGGTGATCATGTTCAGCGTAATCTTCTTCGCCATGATTTTGCCTCAATGTAATTGAAGGGGCCGATCCCCTGGCCTCCAGGTGGATCGGCCCCGGTAAGCGGTGCCCTGAGGATGACCGCCTGAGCGGAACCCTCCTCTGCACAGGGGAGGTTTGCCCATCGGGTGCTGGAAAGGCCCGCCGGAAACCACAGGATACGCAGGGAGGGGGTGCCCACCTGGCGAGGTGGGAACGAGACTCTCTGGCGGAGCACCGGTGAGATCGTTTTATCATAACTTGTAATGTTTTCTATTTAACCATTCCGTATTTGTAAGCGAGATCAGGTGACTTCATTTACTTCAGCCGGTTAATTCAATAAACTTTACACATTCTCGCAATAAACAGGGCCAGGTTACATAAAGATCGGAGGTGAGCGTATTTCGGGTGGCTGCCCAAGGATATTCGTTTTGAGATCTGGTTAACCCGGGGGTATGAAGCCTGCCCGGATGGCCGCAGCTGCCGGCCCCGGCATCCCCGGCGATGCCCGAAAAGCGCAGGTCGGGTCCGGTTGATGACACCCCGAATGCCCGGACGGTGATGTGGCTCTCCGGGCTCCGGCATACATACCCGGAGCTGCTGAAAAAATACGATCCCGCACCCGGAACGCCTGCGCAGTCTTTCCACGAACCTCCCGGCGAATGCGCTATATCGCCGTACTCCCAAACCCTATCATATAACACCGAGGGACATTCGCGCAAATGCCAACCGATAGCGGCCGGAACATAATGCATGTCGATATGGACAGCTTCTTCGCCTCAGTGGAGGTCC
>JAAZIF010000242.1 GCA_012510335.1 Methanomicrobiales archaeon
AATCGCGGGGATCGTCGTGATCAACGGCCTGCTCCTCCTCTCCCTGGCATCCATTCTTGTAAAGATCGGGTAACCCGGGATCCCGTCATCCTTTTTCCTGCTCCCAATCGCCGTTTCCCACCGGAATGCAATCCGGGTGCCGGCTTTATGCTCCCTGTGGGTATCTCGGTGACCGGAAAGGAATCAGAAGACATATAATGGTACGCAATGCATGCTGAATCATCTGGAATCATCAAATAGGGCCCGACATCGAACATGAAGACCTCGTGCGGAGCTACGGGAGATTCTGATGTTGTTCAGAGCGATTTGATTGCCCCGATTCAGATTGAGAGGATTGAGAGGATCATGACCACACTCAAACGTTTCCTGAAAGGAACCCCGGTAAAATCGGATATCGGGAGAGCGAAGACCGATTCCGATGGGTCTCCTGTCTGCGGCACAAGGATGGATGCCTTACGGGCCTATGCCGGTGTTCCCGAACTGCTCCGGAAGGTCATCGATGAGAACGATGGTGACGCCTGGGCAGAAATTACAGGGAAGATCGACTACATCTACACGCATATCGGTTACGCTCTGCGCGCTCTCGACCGGGAGACCGGTTTTATCGCCGAGGTGCAATCGCAGGTGCGTTCGGGGAGAGGGTCGAGTAGACCTAGTGATCACTTTCACGCTGTTTAGGATCAGGGGTGGGATCCCGTCCCGGTCGAGATCCAGTCGGGCCGGACGGCGAGTCCCGACTTCTTTGACTAGATCACCTGCTGGAACGGGCTCTCAAACAACGCCCGGGATCGCTCGTTCGTCGTCTACAGAGGCGACCGGTCCCAGCGCCGGGCAGCAGGGCACCTGATCAGTTACCAAGATCTTTTGATTGGGCTGAATAGTTACCGAAGTATTTTAATAAGACTCTGGCGATCATTCTCTTCTACAATAGCCTGCAAGATATTTTTCAAGGGCATGGAAGGACACGTATGTGACTCACACAACCCGAAACCCGGGCACCATTTGTGAGGCGGCTCCGGAGTACCGTATACTTGACGACCTCGATGACGGGTACCTCCTGGTCAGCGAGGACTGCAAAGTGACCTGGGCGAACGCAGCCTTCCGCCGCATCACCGGGGCGCCGGCGGGCGACACCGGGCAGGCCGTCCACTCGCTCGGGGGGGACGGGGATCTCGCCACGAGGATCCTTGCAGCACCTGGAGATGGAGATGAGATCCCGGGGTTTGAGTGCCGGCTCCGGAACCCGGCGGGATGGGAGCACCTCTGCATCTGCTCGGGTCGGAGGGCACCGTCCGGCAGAGGCTGGTTACTGCGGTTCCAGATTGCTCCGGGCGCTGGAGACTGCGAGAAGATCATCGAGTACACCGGGGCGGCAACCATTCTCATCGAGGGCGACAGTACCATATCGGCTGCAAACACAGAGTTCGAACACCTCTCCGGGTACTCCCGCAGTGAGATCGTCGGCATAAAGCAGCTGATCGATTTCATCGCCTACAAGGATGAACGCCGGCGCCTTATAGGGTACCATGCCATCCGGCGACGCGATCCTGCGGCCGCACCGAGGAACTACTCCTTCTCGTTCATAGACCGGTACGGGGAGATCCATATCGTCGATGTCACCATCGGCATGATACCGGGGGTAAACCGGTCGATGATGTCACTCATTGACGTGACCGCGCGGAGGCGTGTCGAGGAGGCGCTCCAGAAGAGTGAGGAACAGCTGAACCTCGCGTTTAAAGCTGCAGATGATGGATTGATCGACTGGGATCTCGCCACCGGGACGATATTCTGCAGTCCGCGCTGCTTCACGATGCTCGGCTACGAACCCGAGAAGTCCGTACTGGCAACCCCCTCGCTCAGCTCGCTCGTTCACCCTGATGACCGCGGCCGTCTGAAGGAGGGGGTCGCCGGCATGGCCACCGGAGGATGCGATCGCCTCAATATAGAGTTTAGAGTGCGGTCAGCATCTGGAAAATGGATCTACTTGCTGAGCCGGCTCCAGGTTGTAAGCCGCGACGCGGATGGGA
>JAAZIF010000022.1 GCA_012510335.1 Methanomicrobiales archaeon
CCTCAAGAGCGCGGCCGGCCGGATCTTCTACAACTTCTTCGGCGAGAACACCCTCAGGGCCGACCTCTCGGTCTCGGTGCCTGAACTGGGGTCGCTCCTGAAACACTCCGGCGTCGTCGGAGAGGCGGAGCGGAGGGCCGCGGAGGTCTTCGGGGCCGACCGGACATACTTTGTCACCGGCGGCACGTCGGCCGCAAACAAGATCGCCTGGCTCGGCACGGTCACCCCCGGCGACGTCGTCCTCGTCGACCGCAACTGCCACAAGTCGGTTATGCATGCGATCATCCTGACCGGCGCCATACCGGTCTACCTCAACCCGGCGAGGAACGACCACGGGATCATCGGCCCCATCCACAGCAGCGAGTTCTGCCCCGGGGCCATCCGGGATAAGATCGATAACTCTCCGCTCATAGATGATCCCGCGCTGCTTGCGGGGCTTGCCGTGATCACGAACTCAACGTACGACGGGATCTGCTACAGCGTCGAGAGGATCGAGGAGTTGCTGCAGGACTCTGTCCCGTACCTCCACTTCGATGAGGCGTGGTCCGCCTACGCCAGGTTCCACCCCCTCTACGCCGGGCGGTTCGGTATGCATGCACGGGACGAGATCGGCCCCACGGTCTTCGCCACCCAGTCGACCCATAAGGTTCTCGCCGCCTTCTCGCAGGGCTCTATGCTCCACGTCAGGCAGGGCAGGGGGCCAATCGACCACTCCCGGTTCAACGAGGCGTTCATGATGTTCACGTCGACCTCCCCCCAGTACATGATCGTAGCCTCCCTCGATGTCGCGACCAGGATGATGGCCGGGCACTCGGGGAAGTTCCTCATAATGGAGGCGATCGAGGAGGCGATTGTGTTTCGGAAGAAGATGGTTATGGTGGCAGAGGAGCTCCGGGCGGGCTCGCTGCCCGATGAGGACTACTGGTGGTTCACCGTCTGGCAGCCCGACTGCATAATGGAGGTGGATGACCGGGTTCTCAGGAACCATGCCGGCTGCTGGCTGCTCCACCCGGACGATCCCTGGCACGGGTTTGGCGGCATAGAGGAGGGCTACGCGATGCTCGACCCGATCAAGGTGACCATACTCACACCGGGTATAAGCCCGGGCGGAGGCATGGATGAGCAGGGGATACCGGCGAGCGTCGTCACGAGGTACCTCCAGAAGAGCGGGATCGTCGTCGAGAAGACCGGGCACTACTCCTTCCTTGTCCTCTTCACGCTCGGGATCACAAAGGGCAAGTCCGGGACACTTCTTGCGGAACTCTTCCGGTTCAAGGCCCTCTACGACAGGAACAGCCCGCTCGAGGAGGTGTTTTTAGACCTGGTGCAGAAGCACCCGGACAGGTACTCCGGGATGGGGCTACGCGATCTCTGCCAGGAGATGCACGGCTTCCTCAGGGGCGCCTCGATCTCTGATCTCGCGCGGGAGGTCTACGAGGTGCTGCCTGAGCCGGCCATGACCCCGGCGGAGGCCTACCGCCGCCTGGTGCAGGGATCGGTCGATGCCGTGCCTGTGAGCGATATCGAAGGGAGGGTCGTCGCGGTTATGGTCGTGCCCTACCCGCCCGGCATACCGGTGATAATGCCGGGGGAGCGGTGCGGCCCGGCCACGCGCGCCATAATCGATCTCCTCCTCTCCCTCCAGGAGTTTGATGCACTCTTCCCCGGGTTTGAGAGCGAGGTGCATGGGGTGGAGAGCGCCGCGAGGTATGACTGGAAGGTCTACTGCGCCGGGGAGTGACCCGTGGAATCAGCCGCGCACCCGGCCCCGGGCGAGCGAGGCGAATATGCCAAACGTGCAGAGGACGGTAAAGACCGTGAACGTCACATGGAGGCTAGCCATGAAGGAGGTCTGGACCTCAGGGCAGATCTGTGTTGTGCCGATGAGGAGGGCGAATATGACGGTGACGATAGCAAGGGAGAGCATCATACCGGTCGTCCGCATGGTGGCGAGCATCCCGGACGCGACGCCGTAGAGGGACCGGTCGACCGAGGTCATTATGGCGTTCATGTTCGGGGATGAGAAGAGGGCATACCCGAACCCGAGGAGGACGAGGCTTGCTATGATGTTCGTTACCGGGGTCTCTGGGGTAAGAAACGTGAAGATGGCGAGGCCGAGGGTTATGAATGCCATGCCGGCGGATGCTACGTACTGCGGCTCAACCCGGTCGGAGAGCCTCCCGGCCGGGGCGGCAAAGATCGCCTGTATGATCGGCTGCGTGATCAGTATGAGCCCGGCTGTGCCGGGGTCAAACCCCCTGACCACCTGGAGATAGAGGGAGAGGAGGAACGCGATGGCAAACGTCGCGCTGAAGTTGATCAGGGCGGCGAGGTTTGAGAAGGCAAAGGCCCTGTTCGACGCAAGGAGGGGTATGTTGAGGACGGGGTCCGGCGTCCGGGTCTCCCAGGCGTAGAAGGCCCCGGCAAGCACCACCCCTATGACGAGCGCCGCAACACCGGCGGGGGCGGGGAGGTGCGAGAGTCCGTACATCATGGCGAGGAGCATCACGCTGTAGAAGATCGAGCCGGGGAGATCGAACTGCTCCCCCCGTGCGTCGGCCCACTCCTCGTCAAGGTGGCGGCGGATCTGGTATATGATGTATATGCCGAGGGGTATGTTCGTGAGGAAGATGCTCCGCCAGGTGAGGAGCGCGGTGAGGTAGCCGCCGAGGAACGGCCCGACGGTGAGACCGATGAAGACGGCGGTGACGTTGATCCCGAGCGCCTGCCCCCGCTCCTCGGGCGGGAAGACCGAGGTTATCATGGCTATGCCGGTGCCGTAGATCATGGCGCTCCCTATGCCCTCTATGAACCGGATGACTATGAGCATGGACCCCGATGTCGCGAGCGCCGCGAGCAGGGCTGATACAGTGAATATGATCACGCCGAGGGTGAAGATCCGTTTTCGTCCGTATATATCCGCGTACCGGCCGAACGGGACGAGGAACATGGCGGTCGCGAGGAGGTATGACGAGGCCACGAGGCTAAGCGAGACGGCGTCGAGAGCAAACTCAGCGGCGATGGAGGGGAGGGCGATGTTCACCGCCGAGCTCATGAACGGGGTGAGAAACGCTGCTAGGGTGGCGATTATGAGGACGATCCGGCGCTTAACTACATCCGGGGTAGCGGGCGTGGAGGTTTTCATTCTGCGCTAAAACTTTTGCGGTGATGTAGAATAAAAGGTTCTGATGGAGTCACCCTCCGGCAGATCGGGCGGGGGCACAAACGCCCGCCCCCAGGCCCCCTCCCCGGGCGCTGCCCTCTATTGCCATGATATGCCGGCAGCCTCGTGCTCATGGGATGGCGCGATGCGGTCGCGCCGGCACTACCCCTTATACGTCTGTAGCAGGGCGTCGGCGTAGGCCTCTCTCTTCTTCGTCGGTATGTAGTTGAACTCAGCAGTTCTCCTGAGGAGTTCGGCGCGGATCGCGACATCGCCCTTAAGGTTCAGGCCTCGCA
>JAAZIF010000243.1 GCA_012510335.1 Methanomicrobiales archaeon
CGACCCGGTCCGGCCGAGCGGGGTCTCGTCGACGGACGCAGAGCACGCGGCGGCGATCGATGCTGCCGGCCGGATCGCCGGCTACCTCGCGGGGCAGGGATTCCCTGAGCCCCTGATCGCGGACTCCGGGAACGGGGCGCACCTGTTATACCGGATCGATCTTGCAAACGACGAGGCCGCGACAGGGCTCGTGAAGGGCGTTCTCGCGACCCTCAATGCTCTCTTCTCGAGCGATGTGATCACGGTCGATACAGCGAACCACAACGCCGCCCGGATCTGGAAACTCTACGGGACGGTCTCAAGGAAGGGGGACTTCACGCCGGAGCGGCCCCACCGGCGGTCGGGGATCATAAGCGCGCCGGCGGAGATTGAGATCGTGCCGACCGAGCGGTTGCAGGCGATCGCCGGCCTCCTCCCCCGGGATGAGCCTCCCCGGCGGAAGAAGGGCGGCCGGGGGATCGACCTCGCCTCCTGGCTCCTCTCGCACGGCGTCGCTGTCCGGAGCACGAAGCCCTGGAACGGTGGCACCCTCTACGCACTCGAGGAGTGCCCGTTCTCGGGGGCGCATAAGGACGGGGCGTTTGCGATCCAGTTTGCGAACGGCGCCATCCACGCCGGCTGCCACCACGCGAGTTGCGGCGGCGGGGCGCAGCGCTGGCCGGAGCTCCGGACGATGCACGAGACGCCGGCGAAGAAGGAGGGGTCAGGGGAGCGCAGGGTATCCAGGGCGCCGGGGGGAAAGGAGATTGAGGCCCCGAGTGCGGCGAAAAATTCGATACCCGGGGTAGCGAAGAACCCCGCCCCTCCTCCCGACGAATACCGCCGGCGTGCGCTTGAGATCCTCCGGACCGGTGATGCGCTCGCGTTCATCCTCGACACCTTCAACAAGACCCACGTCGGCGACCGCACCGTCGCAGAATGCCTCGCCTACTCGGTCGCTTCCCGGTCGGTCGAGAACACAAACGGCCTCCACGTCTCGATCTCCGGCAACTCCGGGAAGGGAAAGACCCATGCCTGTACAACGATGCTAAACCTCATACCGGAGAACTCACGCTTGAAAGGAACTGTCTCGGACCGGGCGCTCTACTACGACGATGACCTCCGGGCCGGCACCGTCTTCCTCTTCGATGACGTCTCTCTCTCCGATGACCTCCAGGAGGTTCTCAAGTCGGCGACCGCGAACTTCTGCGAACCGATCGAGCACCGGACGGTGACGACCGAGCGCAAACTCCGCGTCTGCACCATCCCACCCCGCTGTATCTGGTGGCTCGCAAAGGTCGAAGACCCGGGCGACGACCAGGTGATGAACCGGATGCTCACGGTCTGGATCGATGACTCGATCGAGCAGGACAGACAGGTGTTCGAACACATAAAGAACCATGAATCAAAATACGACCGGGGGCCGACGCCCGACGACATCCAGGTCTGCCGGGCGATCTGGGAGGTGGTGGGGGAGGAGGTCTGTGAGGTCACGATCCCGTTTGCCAGGCAGATAGGATCCTCCACAACCCAGAACCGCCGGAAC
>JAAZIF010000244.1 GCA_012510335.1 Methanomicrobiales archaeon
CCGGGCAAACTCGATGACATCCGGAACCGTATATCCGGCCACCCGCCAACCATTGCCTGCATTTACCGGGAGATTCAGGAGCAGGGGTTCACCGGGAAGTATACGATCGTCAGAGACTATATCCGGCGGATTCAGTCAGAAATGAGCGTATCGGCGGATCCCTCGCATGAGGCCAGGCCCAGGAGAGACCGTGGGCACCGGACGCGGATCAGTGGTGAAGAAGACTCGCTTGCTTCAGCAACCTCTACCGGCCCTGAATAGTCAGAATATCCCGGGAAAGATGTTCCGGGTCGCACGGTCGCCGGGTCTGGTGGGGGCAAGGGTCGCAATCGAACAGTTATCACTGGTAATCGGCTCAATGATAGAGCCCGCCGGCCGCCCGGGGAGGCACCTCGCCGCTGCTCAAGCAACAGTAGAACCCACAGAAGAACCGGGATCCTGGCCCCCCACCGATACCAATATTGAACAACGACTCGCAAACTATTGTACCGAACACCCCCAGAATCCCCGATCACCATGGAGATAACCAACGTCGTTGCAACGGCCACCCTGACCACCCCCCTCGATCTCGAGTACCTCCAGCAACGCCTCAAGGGCTCCGTTCTCCAGAAGACGACCGGCCACTGGCTCAAGTATCGCCTCCAGCCCGAGAACCGGTATATAGCCTTCTACAAATCGGGGAAATTCCTGATCACCGGCAAGGGCGTCATCGAGTCCCTGGACTCCCTCACCCGGCGGATACTCGCGCTCATCCACACGGCCGGAATCGATGCAGAGATCCTCAAGGTAGATATCAACAACATCGTCGCCAAAGATACCCTCCCCCTCAGGGCGCCCCTTGAGACCGTCATCGCAGCCCTTGACCCGCAGAAGGCCGAGTACGAGCCCGAGCAGTTCCCGGCGCTGATATACAAGGACTGGGGAGTGACGTTCCTCCTCTTCTCAAGCGGGAGTGTCATCATTACCGGGGCAAAGAGCGTTGATGTCGCCCACGAGGCGCTCAGGGAGTTTGAGAGGCGGCTCGCCCGGATAGGGTGAGCTCGCCATCCCCACTGTTTATAGCCCAGTAACGCAAAAACCATCCTGATGGTGGCACCTTCTCACGCGGTAGATGATAGATCGGAGGATCGGCCGGTGTCCGGCCAGGAGGAAACGGCATGAACACCCCTATCAATCAGCTGCTCTTGATGCCCGAAGGCAAAACACTGGAGTTCAAGCGGGATCTATCATCTCCGAGAAACATCCTCAAGACGCTGGTTGCGTTTGCCAATACAGCCGGCGGGCGCCTGCTCATCGGGGTGGAAGACGCCTCAAGAGAGGTCAGGGGAGTTTTAAACCCGCTGGATGACGAGGAGAGGTTGTGCAACCTTATCGCCGATAACATCGAACCACGACTTGTGCCGGACGTGGAACTGATCGCCATCGGCGATAAGACGGTGCTCGGGGTGGAGGTATACCCGAGCGGCTCCCGGCCCCACTGGCTCAAGAAGGAGGGGCCTTCCGATGGCGTGTATGTCCGCCTCGGCTCAACAAACAGGAAGGCCGACAGGGAGCTCATTGCGGAGCTTGAGCGGAGCACCACAGGGACGGCCTTTGATGAGCTGTCCCTGCCGGAGATGACCATCGATGCGCTGGATCTGGAGGCTGTGGGGGCACTCTTTGCGGGGCAGCGGGATCTGGACGAGAAGAATCTCCTAACGCTGAGGCTGCTTGCGCCGGCACAGGGAAGGCTTGTTCCGACCATCGGCGGTGTGCTCCTCTTCGGAAGAGAGCGCGAGGCGCATTTCCCCGATGCCTGGATCCAGTGTGGACGCTTCTCTGGCACAACAAAGAGTGTCATATTTGACCACACCGAGATCCACGAGCACCTGCCGATCGCTGTAGAACGCACGATAGAGTTCGTCAAGAAACACGCGATGCGGGGGGCGGACCTATCGGGGATCCGGCGCCGCGATGTCTGGAACATCCCCATGCCGATCGTGCGAGAGGCGGTGATCAACGCTATCGTGCATGCTGACTACTCACAGATCGGTGCGCCCCTGCGGATCGCCATCTATGATGGCCGGGTGGAGATAGAAAATCCCGGCATCTTGCTACCCGGGATGACGATCGAGGACGTGAAGCAGGGTGTCTCGAAGATCCGTAACCGTGTCATCGCTCGCGTGTTCCGGGAACTGGGCCTGATCGAGCAGTGGGGCAGCGGGTTTCGTCGCATCCTGGACGAGGCGGAGCGGCATGGCCTGCCCGAACCGACCCTTGAGGAGATCGGGATGAAAGTCCGGTTCACTCTTTTCCTTGCGGAGAGCACTTCGCCGGGAGCCGGGTACCACGTTGCAGAGAGGGATGGAGAACAAGTAACCGAACAAGTAACCGAACAAGTAACCGAACAAGTAACCGAACAAGTAAGAGCCCTCCTGTTCTGCCTGAAGGAGGGACCGCTCGGGACGAGGGATGCCATGCAGTGCCTGGGACTCAGCCACCGGCCCACATTCCTGTATAATTATCTGCAACCCGCGATTCGGGC
>JAAZIF010000245.1 GCA_012510335.1 Methanomicrobiales archaeon
GATGCAGATGTTCGTCTACGAGATGACCCAGATGATGGTCGCGCGGGGCGGCCAGGTGGTCTTCTCGTCGGTCCAGCTCTCCCCGGGTGTCCCCACCCTCTGGAAGGACAAGCCCTGCGTCTACCGTGGCAGGGTCTGGGACGGGGAGCAGGCGCCGCTCCGGACATACGGAGAGTTCGAGCGGGAGGTCCGTCTCCTCTTCAAGGCGCTTATGGAGGTCATGCTTGAGGGAGACTACTGGGGGAAACCCTTCTCCTTCCCGAAACCCGAGATCAGCATCGAACCCGACTTCCTCACCGAAGACGAGGAGTTCAACCGGGAGCACCCCGACCTCCCGACCTACCGCGATCTCTACCTGATGACGTTTGAACTGGCATCCAAGTACGGCACCCCCTACTACGACAACCAGATCCCGCCCTACCGGGGCGCCGGGGAGGGGATATCCTGCTACCAGTGCCTCGCGGGCGATGAGCTGGTCCCGGTGGCGGATAGCAGTGGTGCGATCATCGTCAGGGCTATCGGCGACCTCTTCGATGCCGCAGCAAAGAACGGGAAGCGGGTCGACTCGTTCGGAACGGAGCTCGCCTACTACGACGGCATGGCCCCGAGCGTCGACTTCCCGACCCTGGAGGCGTCGCTCCGCCCGTTCCACGGCATCATGCGGCAGCGCTACACCGGCGACCTCCTCAGAATCACCCTGGAATCCGGCCGGCAGATCACGGTCACGCCCGATCACCCGGTGTACGCCGTGGACGGCGGGAGATATGTCAGGACAACCGCAGACGACCTTGAGCCCGGCGACTACCTGCCGGTTATGACGGCCGGCGGATTCTCAGAGTTGTGGGCCACCGGGATCAATGTCGCGGATCTCATAGTCGGAGGGGACCACGCCGACCAGATACAGGTCGCTGGCGACCGGGTGAGGATCCCTGGCACCGGGAATCCTGGCCTGCCGCGCAACCTCCCGGTCGATCGTGACATTGCCATCTTCCTCGGCTACTACCTCGCCACGGGGTCAAGTGACCACTCCGGGCGGTGGTATACGGTCAGGCTCACTTTTGAGGCGGGCAGAGTCGGCCTTGCGGCGGACGCGGCCGCACGCATCCGCGCCGCCTTTGGATATGAACCAAAAGTCATCGAATCGCCCGCGGGGGTCGAGGTCATCATCAGGAGCAAACTCATCTACCTGCTGGTCAACGCTCTCGGGTGCGGCTCATCTGCCGACGAGCGGTCGGTGCCTGACCTCCTCTTCAACATCGACCACACCCTGATCGGCGACTACCTCGGTGCGGCTTTCCGTGCCGGGAGGAGGAAGACCCCCAGGCGCCGGGCCCGGAGCATCAGGCTGAAGATGACCTCCCGGGACGCCGCACAGAGACTGGTCTGGCTGGCTGGCGAGATCGGTATACAGATGAGCTACGCCGAGCGGGAGACGATGGTCCGGCGGGATGGTGACTCGAAAAGGGTATACATCTGCAGGATCACGGCTCAGGACCAGATCAACCGGTTCTGCGCAGAGACCAGGTACATATCCGGACTGACCATCGGGAGGCGGGGAGGCGGAGCCTTCACGCATCTCCCGGAGAGTGAAGAGGCTTTTGAGCGCACTGCCATCGCGTGCGCCGGCAGGTACAGCGCCGGAGGGGTCGAGGGGATCCAGGTCTCGCTATTCCTCCCGCCTGCCGCAGGGCAGATCGCCCGGGGTGACGTCCACCCGCTCCGTATCCGCACGATCGAACCGGTGATACATGATGGCTACGTCTACGATCTCGTCGACGTCGCCGGAACCCATACCTTCACAAACGCACTCGGCATCGTGACCGGGAACTGCTGCGCCTACCAATTCTCGGCGCTCGCAGACGAAGACGATGAATTCGAGGATAAACTCCATTTCCAGGATGGAAAACACTTTTCGATGGGCTCCTGGCAGGTGATGTCCATAAACTGCCCGCGGGCGGCGTATAAGGCGGAGGGGGACCGGGAGCGTCTCATTGCAGAACTGAAAGCCCTCATGGATATCGCCGTCGAGCTCTACCGCATAAAGCGGCGCTGGATGTCGCTTATCCGGGCGAATGGGCGGATGCCGTTTGCCATGCAACGCCCGAAGGATCCGAACACCGGCGAGCGCGGGACAGTCGCCGTGGATCTCGACGGGCTCGTCTACACCATCGGTGTTGTCGGCGTCAACGAGATGGTCCAGCACTTCACCGGTCACCAGCTCCACGAGTCGAGGGATGCGTTCCGTCTCGCCGTCCGGGCCATGACAGAACTTGAGATGTACGCCCGCGAGCTCTCGGCGAAGCATAACATGACGATCGCTCTCGCCCGAACCCCGGCGGAGACGACCGGCCAGCGGTTCGCGGTAGCCGACCTACTCGATGAGCGGTTCAGGGATCACGCTATCAAGGTCGTCAAGGGCGACGCTGATTCAGCACTCGATATGCTCGGAACGACGCTCGACCTCCCCATCTACTACACGAACGGAACCCACGTCACCCCGGCAGCCCCGGTCCCGCTCACGAAGAGGATCGAGATCGAGCATGTCTTCTTCCCGATCGTGGATGGCGGGAACATCTTCCACATCTGGCTCGGAGAGGCGCGGCCCGATCCCCGGGGACTTATGGAGATGGCGATGAACCTCTGCCGGACGACCCAGATCGGCTACTTCGCCTTCACCCGGGATCTGACGGTCTCCCTCAAGGAGTTCCGGGAGCTCAAGATCGGGCACGAGGAGCCAGGGAAGGCGGCCGGTACCTCGCCGGCGGCTGAACGGGCGGATGCCTGACCGGCATCATATCCTTTTTGGTTCTGGAAGGAGACCCTGATAGCAGATTTCAGAAGAGAGTGAGATGTTATCCATGATCGATCTAGCGACCCCACTCCTGGCCATCGATGTAGGCAGGGGCACCCAGGATATACTGGTCTATGAACCCGGCCGGCCGATCGAGAACAGCATTAAGCTGGTTCTTCCCTCCCCTACCGTGGTGGTGGCCGGGAAGATCCGGCAGGCGACCGGGGCCGGCCTCCCGGTCTTCCTGGACGGCTCTTTGATGGGTGGCGGTGCAAACACCGGCTCCATACGAAAACACCTCGCGCGGGGCCTCCCCGTCTACGCCACGCCCGGGGCCGCAGGAACCCTCCACGATGACCCGGAGAGGGTGCGGGCGATGGGGATCGATATACGGGAGACCCCGCCGGAGGGCGCGGTGGTTGTCCGAACAACCGACTACATGAGGCCCGAGATCGAGAGCACGCTCTCCTTCTTCGGCGTCAGATACCCGGAGAATGTCGCGGTCGCGGTCCAGGATCACGGCTACTCACCGCACCGGAGTAACCGTATCCACCGTTTCGAACTGATGCAAGAGCAGCTGGAGGCTGGAGACTGGGATATACTCTCGCTCGTTGCGGATCCGCCGCTCGCCGATATGACAAGGATGCAGGCGGCTCTACAGCAGGCCCCGGAGGCGTTCGTCACCGATACCGGGCCGGTCGCCCTCATCGGGGCGCTCTGTGATGCGAGGGTTCGGCAACAGGCAGAGAAGGGGGTCATCCTCGTCAACGCCGGGAACGGCCACACCCTCTGCTTCGCCCTTAAGGGTCGCGAGATCTACGGGCTCTTCGAGCATCACACCGGCGCTCTCGACGCAGAACGTCTGCAACGCTATATCAGGAAACTCGCCGCCGGCACACTGACGTCGGAGGAGATCTTCGATGACGGCGGCCACGGGGCGGCGGTCAGGAAGCCTCTTGCCACTGATGCCGTGGTCATCACCGGACCAAACCGGCTCCGGTTGATGCCGGAGGCTTACCAGGCGGCGCCCTTCGGGGATATGATGCTCTCGGGGTGTTTCGGGCTTGCACACCTCTGGAAGGTGTTCCGGGAAGGCTAATCCCCCCCGGTGAGGAGCCTGATGAGATTATGGAAGAATTCAAGGATCGCATCAAACGGCGATGATGCCGCAGCCGGTACATCCCGGGTCATCCCCTCTTCAGCATAGATAGCCGCGAGATCACTTCGCCCGAGACCCTTCAGTGTATCGAGGTGCCCGGCCGCCCCGGTAGTGATCTGGTCATGACCGATGCTTCGCTTCCAGGCATCGGGGATCGTCTCGGAGGGAAGGAGGGTCGAGTTCTGGATGCATGCGAGCGTATAGAGCGCGGGAAGGGATGATGCGTCGCTCCCGGCCCCGGCAGGCCTGATGGCGATCACCGGATCCGAGAGGCCTACCGACGGGTGTTCCTGATCGCCGGTGAAGGCGAAGGCCCGAAAGGAGAAGATCTCAGGGGTCGCTGTCAGATTGGTTACCCGCCGCTCCTCTATGAGGGTGAGGTTCTCAAGCGTCAGCCTCCCGGTGCGGGTGAAGACCGAGAACTCCCAGACGGCCCGTTCACCGTCCCGGAGTTCCTGGGGCTCAGCGATCCGGGTGATCTCGTAGACCCCGGTCTCGCACGGCGGTGGCACCAGGGCGACAAAGCCCGGATCATCCCCCTTGATCGTTACGTTTCTGGCCTCGACCGTCACGGTGATGGTGAACGTATCCCCCTCAAGCGCCACCCGTGGATGCCGGCCGCCGAGGCGCATGGCGAGATCGAGCAGCCAGTCCAGGTTCGCCGTCTCAATCCCATCTCTTGTGAGGGTGACATCCCCGGGGGTTCGGGCGAGAAGCACCCCGACGCCACTGACGATCAGGCCGTCATGCGGAGTGAGATCTGCCGGTGCCGGCGTGGGTTGATTCTCACCCTGGATGTAGGTTGCCCCGGGGCTGGCGACCGGATGGGTGCTCAGAACCAGCGGCCGGTGGTGGGACTTGTGTGATTTTGCCATCGTCGCACCCGGCCGGGGCGGAGCGTCCTTCTCCAGGGTCGGCACTGCCTCTGCACCGTTATCATCGGTGGATGCATTCTCCACAGCTGCCGGCTCCGTGGCGGTGGTGTTTGCGGCCGGCAGATCCCCTGTCATGCTACCACCGGGGGGTGTGGGCTCCGCCTCACCGTTATCGGTGGATGCATTCTCCACAGCTGCCGGCTCCGTGGCGGTGGCATTTGCAGCCGGCAGATCCCCTGTCACGCTA
>JAAZIF010000023.1 GCA_012510335.1 Methanomicrobiales archaeon
ATACGAACCCCCGCGGCCGGGGGATGTGCGGGACTCGCTCGCCGATATCACCCGGGCTCAGGATGCGTTTGGCTTTTCTCCAGCCTTCACGCTCGATGAGGGGCTCTCAAAGACTGTGGCATGGTTCCAGGGCGGTAGCAGCGAGCCCGGCCCTGACGATCCGTGAACTACCCCGCGCTCATCGGTGCGGGGCTTCCTACGAGTGTCGCCGAGAATGTTGTTGCCGCCATCGATAGCACCGGGATCGAGGTTGCGAATCGAGGTGAGTGGATGCGTGAGAAGTGGCAGGTCAGGCGGGGTTGGATCAAGATGCATGTCATAATCGATATTGAGACCAATCAGGCTCTCTGCCTGGAGATCACTGACGAATCTGTACAGGATGACCAGATGTTTATCCCACTCCTCGACCAGACCCAGCACCACTGTGGCGAGGAACATCGGGTAGTCCAGATACTCGGTGATGGTGCCTATGACCGCAACGAAATCTTCAACGTCCTCGAACGGCGGAGGATCACCTCTGGTATCAAGACCCGATCCGACGCCTCGACCCGCTCGACCGGGTCATCGTATCGGGCTCGAAGGTGTCCGAGAAAGGAATCGATTAGGCGGGTATCACGAGTGGTCACAGGAAGCAGGATATGGGAAGCGATGGAAGGTCGAAGGATTCTTTTCCGTCATAAAACGAATCTTTGGGGAAGGAGTACGAGTGATCTCCCTCTTAGGGGTGTTTCGCGAGATACGAATGAGGGTGAACGGATACAACACACTGATGGCTATGAGAGCCTGATTGGAGGTGCGTGAGGGGAGGGCAATTACCGGATTAATTATGCAACACAGCGCGCCATGAGCCGGCGGCTCATAGATGAGCATGAAAGAGATCCTTTTTCATACCAGCATCTTCTGAATCAATCTTTAACGCGTTCGTGCGCACAAAGGCAGATCTCCTCGATTTCTTTGAAAGTATACGCCATACCGTACTCGGTGGGCTACGACAGCAGAGCGAACCTGCACCTGCCGTGTTCATGATTTTGAGGTGCTCCGGGGAACTCCGAAATTGCTTCCGGATCTAGATGCTCAGACCTGTGGAGAGCATCGGGAAGACGATTGCCGGGTATGACCACTATCTCCTGAAAAAAGCCATCAATTTCAGCAAAATCCTGCCCGGCAGACCGGCACGTTTCATTGAGCGTTCCGGGTGATCCTCAGATCCCTGCATACTCAGATCGCTAATCGGGTGGTCATCACCATTCCTGCCACCATTATCAGGCTCACCGACCCCACGTACATCAGCCCGGCACCGGGAAAAACTTTCAATATCAGATGCAGTCTCCGGTTGAGCATCCGGTTCAGTCGGATCATCAGAAGCGAACTCTGACATGACTGCCGCCCTCCTTAGCAGCTGCCACTGATATTCATCCTCAATCACTGCAAATTGCAATTCATAGTGTTGGATCCGTTGCTGTTCATACCTGATGAGATCGTCTATCTCTCTGTGCCCAAATCTGATCTCATCAAGTTCTTCAAACAACTCAAACTCTTGCAGGAGTTGCCGTTCCTCATAAACGTCGAATGGCTCTTCCCTGTGCTCAAAATCGATCTCATCAAAGCCATTCATTCCTGAGTACACACAGCATTCCTGAGCATACTCAAGATCGTTAATCTCCTCTTCCAGTGCATCAATCTCCTCCCGGATGCCCTCGTCCCAGACCTCGGGTTCTATCACTTCCTGCCACTGAGTGTCTCCCAGCATGTCCTTAAGGAACTGAATCCTCTGGCGCAGTTCATCTATCTGTATAGCAATGTCGGGATCTTCGTCCAGATACGACTTTTCGTCCCACGAACTCTCATACAGTTCCTCGATCAATTCAAACTCTTGCAGGAGTTGCTGTTCTTCATAAACGTCGAACGGTTCTGGTTTGCCGGAGCCCTGATCGGCAACCAGACCTCTCCCCATCTGTATCGCCTGGTTCACGCCCTCCTCGCATGAAGGCATCAGTCGCCGGGTGTGATTGACGACGGCATCCTCTACCTCATCACGGACCTGCGGCTCTACCTGCCTCCAGGTGAGGATCCTGAAACCTTCAGCGAGATCCTTGAATCCTTCCTCGGGGGTTGTACCGGCAGCCCGGCAGAACCCTGCCAGGATCAGGAGGGCAGGATGGTAGGGGTACTCTTCAAGATGCTTCCGGCAGGCACCGAGGAGCTGGGTGAGATCGTCCATACCCTGCAACCGGGCCAGCACCGCCAGCGTGAGGCGGTGATCATCGCTCCGTGCGATCTGCTTGACAGTCGCGGTGAACTTTGATGCTTCAAGATATGTGAGGAGCGCCTCACGGAACACCGCCGGCCCCTGCTCCACGCCATCCCGGGCGGCCTGGAGCATGTGGAGAATTGCACGCCTTCGCCGATTTCCGACCGTTTCGTAGAAGTATTCTATAAGAATGCATCCCGCGTCGTATGCCACCTCCGGATATGTATCTTTCAGGATCCTGCCACGAAACAGGGCGTTCAGCTCGCTCTCGGTCATTCGCTTGCCGAGATACTCTTTGAGATGGGAATAGATTATGCCAGCATCAGTACGTTTAAGGTCAATACGGAATCGCTTTCCAGTATAGTCGTAGGCATAATCAGCAATTGCCCCGGTGAGATAGCAGCGGTGGAGTGCCATCTCAAACGTCCTCTTGAGATCTTCACCAGACACTTCACCAGGGTCATCGGTGGTAGCCAGCTGCGACGGAAAATCAAAGATAGAGAATTCAAAACTTTTTGTCTCGTCCAGGTCGGGTATCTGGGGCAGGAGGATTTCATAAACAGTATAATAGAGTGCCCGCTGTTCGTGCCAGGTGCCGGGGAACGTCTGTTGGAGGAACCAGAGGTTTTTCACGGCGTCTTCCCGCTGGCTGAGAGTGTAATGCAATCGGGAGGCGAACACATCATGCGGCGTCACTCCGGGATCCAGAAGTTCACTGGATTGTTCAGGCATCTCACTTACAAAAACCACCACACACCGGGCCGGTTTGCCGTCGCGACCTGCACGCCCGGCCTGCTGATAGAGGTCTTCGAGCGATCTCGGAAGCATGGTGTGGATGGTGAACCGGATATTCGGTTTATCGATCCCCATCCCGAAACTGTGGGTACAGGCCAGGAGGGGGATCCGGTCGTTCTTGAAGTCGACCTGCAGCCTCTCTTTCTCCTGATCCCATCCGGCACTATCGACGCCGGCAGGTGGTTTTCCGGAATATATCGGAATCGTGTAGCCAAGTCTGCTTGACAATTCCCTCGCAATCTGGTTCACCCCCACATTCCCTCCAACAAAATTACTGAAGATCAGGCCACCGGGAGCATCCCCGGAAACGAGCGACGGATCCTGGAGGAGATTTTGCAGGATCTCTGCAAGACACTTTATCCGCTTGGCCTGCGATACCCGGTGAACCTCAAAGGTGAGTTCCGGGCGATCAAACGTCGAGGGTTCGATGACTGCCTCCGGGTCGTAGATCCTCAAGATATGCCGGATATCGATGAGAACGTTCTGCGAGGCGGTGCCGGTCAGGGCCATGAGGACGGGCTTCCGGGCGGCATGCTCGCCCATCCTCCGCCAGATGTTCATGTAGGCGAGCCGGAAGTCATGCCCCCATTCGCTGACACAATGTGCCTCGTCGACGACGCAGTAGGTTATATCGTTCATCTGCCGGTTGACCAGGTTGATAAACTCCGGGATCTGGAGACGTTCCGGGGAGTTGAAAACAAAGAAGAATTCACCTCGCTCCATCTTCCGGTATCCGCGCTGACGGATCTCGGCGTCTTTTGTGTCGGCATCGCCTGCACCGCTCATGAAGGCGTGACAGCGGTGGATCCCCATCGCTTCCAGGCTGCTCTTCTGGTCGATCATCAGCGACCGGAGCGGGTCGACGATGAACGTAAATCCCGGTTGGAGGAGCGAGGAGAGTTGATAGCAGAGTGATTTTCCGGCGGCAGTGGGGAGGAGGCCGATGACCGGGCGGAGCGAGAGTGCCCTGATGATTATCTCCCGCTGTTTCGGCCTGAACGTCACTTTGCGGAAGATATTCTGTAGCAAGTAGTCGAGGCTCACGTTCACCGCATCGGCATCGAGTGCGGTGAACTCAACCGGATGGGGAGAAGCCGGGATGAACGGCTCGACGTACTCCGACCAGACCTGGCACGGTGTCATGACTATGCTCCTTCCGGTGGCAAGTGCATCGTGCGCTGCTGCTGAGGGATACCCGTAGTAGACCAGATCGGCATCCAGATCTGTGTCGGGAACGAGGGTCAGCGTCACCGGACCATCAGGAGCATGGAGCGTGGTGATCGCGTTCACCATCTCCTGGACCGCGGCCACGACTGGCTCGAGGAAGAGATCCTGCGGGTTTGCGATCCGGAGAGAGCGTTTGTCCCCCGCATGGAGGAGCTGCGCCACTGCTACAGCGATCTGTGCCTCGGCGACCGGGAGCATAACGAGGTTTTGGAGCGCGGCCTTTGCCTGAGAGTCCATACGGCGTACGGTCGCGGCCGCAGAGAGCATCTCATGGGGTATGGCTCTGGAGACCAGCTCGACGATCTGCTTAAGTTTCGCCTGCCACCCCGCTCTCTTCCCGAGGGGGAACCGGTAGACCCCCCATCCGGCAGCCCTAAGATCCAGATCCCGCCTCCGGTCTTTTGATAGTTGCTCGGGTGTGTGACTGCTATCGTCTATCTCAATAACCAGCCTGAGCCAACCACCCTGACGATCCGGTACTTCCAGTGCAAAGTCGACCCGCTCATCATGGTGACCCAGAACCCCCATCGTATCCATGAGGCGTTGCGGCAGGAAGAGCAGTCCCAGGCGTGATTCAGGGAGGCTGCCGACCAGCATGTTGAAGAAGTTTCTTTCAGGCTCGGTGCAGAGCGAGCGATAGCGCTCAAGGAGTGCTTCAACCTCGCTCTCGTTGGGCAGTAGTTCAGGGATGTAGCAGGCCCGGAGCAGTCCGGCGAGATCGCTCCTGCGCGGAGTGCATCGGAACACGAACGCCCCTGAACCTGTCTCTTCGGAAACATCGAGGAGCCCGGCGTCTTCTGCCTCTTTGAGGATGTATCGCTCGACCTGGAGACTGCACGGGGCAGGGATCCCACGCTGGGCAATCTTTCCAAGGACCGGCCCGATCTCTTTGTGCTCCCCCGATCTGTCACGCACTGGCTTCCGGAGAGTAAACCCGCTCCGATAGTGTGCGTAACGCCGTACATCGGGAGAGGCGAATGCCGGCGGCTCAGCGAGTATCTGTGCAACACTATCGGCCATGTATGCTGCGGCTGAACACGATCCGTGCCATGGGCATCCCCTATTACGCATTGCAGTTATCCTCAAGGGCTCATTTACGAAAAGCCCGGCAGAAGGCCCTTCATTTCAGTGAGGGGATGAGTGCCGTCCTTCGACACATATAATCATGTTGAGGAGTATATAATACCGCAATGCGTAAATCGTATCGCTACCGGATCTATCCCACAAAGTCTCAACGTAACTATTCAGGGCACCCGGTGAGTTGCCGTCGGCATAAATCTCTCCGAGGACTTCCTATGGGCTGATCCCGGATTGCTCCAATCCTGGTGCAGGAACCTATATATCTCTGCTCCACGGTATGGAGTCTTGAGGTAGCATACGTATGCCCCGATTGGTTATACCGGGTCTCCCCGCAAAGAAGATGATAGAGATGCGCTACGGGCGTGACAACAACACAGCCGCGGAGAACCTGCACGAATCAGCAGCCCTGAACAACATGGGCGTGGCGCTCGAACGGCAGGGCCGCTACGAGGAGGCGCTGACCGCGTTCAGTGCGGCGCTCCTCTGTGACGATGATGACGTCTACGCCTGGAACAACCGTGCTGTGATCCTCACCCGGCTCGGCCGCCCTCAGGAAGCGGTGCTCGCATGCATCCGGGCGCTATCTCTCGACCGTTTGTGCATATTTGCCTGGGTTACCTACGGTATGGTGCTCGGCCGGCTCGGGAAGTACCGGGAGGCCGAGATGGCTTTAGCGGTCGCAGAGGATCTCGACCCTCAGGCAAGGGCCCTCTACCCCGGAAATCTGACGATGATCCGGGTTTGAGGAGTTCGAGGGGTGTGATGGGGGGCCCATGATCGGCCACCCCTGCCCGGATTACCACAAAGAGACCATGCTTTTATTCACCCCGCTGCAATAGAATACAGGTGAGTGCCGGCGGCACGGAGTCGAACACATGAAGACGCTCATTCTTGCAGGCGGGAGCGGCACCCGCCTCTTCCCGCTATCGAGGGAACACTACCCGAAACAGTTTATCCCGCTGGTCGATGACGAGTCACTCTTCCAGAAGACCGTGAAGCGGTCGCTCCTCTTCTCCTCCCCGCAGGAGATCGCTATCGTCACGAACACGGAACACCGGTTCCTGGTCAGGGACCAGCTTGCCGCTATCGGGTGCGACTGCCGGGTTCTTGTGGAGCCGGTGGGCAGAAACACCCTGCCTGCGATCTACTACGGCATCAGGGAGGCCACCCGGGAGGGTGGGTCTGATACGGTCGCGGTGCTCCCTTCCGACCACCTGATCGGTGCAAACGGGCCGTTCCAGGAGGCCTTCCTCCGGGCGGAGCGGCTTGCTAAAGATTATCTTGTGGTCTTCGGGGTGCGGCCGACCTCGCCCCATACCGGCTATGGGTATATCCGCCCGGGCGAGTCCCTGGGTGAGGGGACGCGTGTGGATGCATTCGTGGAGAAACCTGACCCTGAAACCGCCGGCCGCTATGTAGCCGACGGCTACCTCTGGAACTCCGGTATGTTCTGCTTCGATGCTGATCTCTTCCTCGCCGAGTGCGAGGCCTGCGCGCCGGAGGTGGCGAGGGCGTTTGAGCACCCCGTCGAGGAGGCGTACAGCAAAACCCCTGCCCTCTCCATCGACTACGGGATCATGGAAAAGACCCGGCATGCGGCGGTTGTGCCGCTTGAGGCCGACTGGAACGACGTGGGGAACTTTGACGCGCTCTACGAGATCCTGCCGAAGAGCGGGAACGCAAACGCCATCAGGGGTGAGCATATCGGGATCGACTCCTCCGAGAACCTGATCTTCGCTGATCGCCTGGTCGCCACAGTTGGCGTCCACGACCTTGCCATCGTCGAGACGAAGGACGCGATCCTGGTCGCCGCCCGAGAGGATGCCCAGCGGGTGGGGGAGATCGCAAAGTCGCTTCGCGGAAAGGGAGATTCCCGTGCTCTCTTCCACACAAGAGTCCACCGGCCCTGGGGCTCCTACACAAACCTCGAGGAGGGGCGGTCGTATAAGATCAAGCGGGTCACAGTCCCCCCGAAACGGCGTTTGTCGCTGCAGATGCATCACCACCGCTCCGAGCACTGGGTGGTCATCACCGGCTGCGCCGAGGTGACGATCGGGGATGCGACCTACCTCCTCAGGAACGGTGAGTCCACCTTCGTCCCGGCAGGTACGGTTCACCGCCTCGCGAACCCCGGCCTCCTGCCTCTTGAACTGATCGAGGTGCAGATCGGGGAGTACACCGGCGAGGACGATATCATCAGGTTCGAGGACGACTTCGAGCGTGCATGAGCGGCACCTGCAAAACCGATATAATCCGGGAAATTGTAATAATAAGTGACACCTGCGGCACCATGCGGCCCGGGTTCACCTCCTTTTACCCCCGTAGTGTAGAGGTCAATCATGCAGGACTTTGGATCCGGCGACGGCGGTTCGAATCCGCCCGGGGGTACTGGGTTTTATGTGCCGGCACCCGGGGTGGAAGTCCCGACCAGCGTGCCGGAGGTACCGGCACCTGCTGCCGGTGAGCAAAAGGCCTGCCCGGGGTGACGAAGGAGGCTCTTTTGCTGCGATCGATAGTTCTCCTGGAGCGGGGTGATTGCGCGGGCAGCCTGAAGGGGATCAGATCCAGTCGTCGTGGTCTTTGCTATGGATTCGTTCCAGCGATCCCGATCACCCCGACTCTCCCCTCTCCCCCATCCTCTCTGCTTTCATCGCCTTCGCCCGATCGATGAGGTATTCAAGCGTCGCAAGTTCGTCAGCGATCCCCCAGGCCTCTCTCTGGCGTGCCTCGTCCTGCAGGCGACGGCACTCCTCCTCGATGCAGATGAGATCATCCATCGTGTATCTGTGATACCGGGCAAGGATACTCGCGTACTCAGTTGAAAATGCATTAATCTCCTCGATGATCTCTCTCTGACGCTTTACTGAGGCAATGGGGCCTCTCTCTGCCCCGGATGCGGTATCTTCCATCGTTTACACCTTGGCTGCCGGAAAGGTTATCTTTTCCGCAAATGATCTGCCGCGGCTGTATGTTGCCGGCATTCTCCAGGCAGGTGCTGGTGAACGCGCGGGTGCAGGTTGGGAGGCCGGTGATCCGGCTCCGTCAAGTTGCCCGCGCTCCGGGCCGGACCCTCACAGGCGTCCAGCGAGGGGGATGATCGCATGTATTACCTTATCCTGGATACGCCGGTTTGTCGGCCTGATCCCGCTCCTGAAGATCAGGCTCTCGATACTTGCCGGTTTTTGGATGGAGGTTTTCCTGACCGAGATCTTCGTGTCGGGGCTTCGCTCCTGGCGCTGAGAGGTTATGCTGTATATGAATACCCGGATGAGGCGCTCCAGCGGTGAGCCATTTCGTCTCAGCCTCCCTCACAGAACCGCTCAGCCCTGCTTCTTCTTTGCGGTTTTCCGGAGGCGGTAGTAGCCCAGAGGATGGTTGATCCGCTCGCAGTCCTTATCGCGGTTGACGCAGAGTCCGAAGGTTCGCATGGTGGGGCACGACGGCGGGGTATACTCGGTCCCGCTCCCGCCAGAGATATGCTCCACCTGATACATTGTCTTCTCCAGGTCGAAGTCGGGCGCCTGCGCGAAGATCTCTGCGATCTCCGTGATATTCATCCCGATGGTATGGAGGAACGATGTTACAGCGAACCTGCCCATATGCGTCAGGTCTGCCCCCGTGGTGATCGCATGGATGAGTGCGTTGATGCAGGGTGGGAACGCCTCCTCCTGGATCTCACCGAACTGCTCAAGAACCTGCTGCTGGTATGTAGCGGAGATCTCCCGGGTAAACGGCTCAAGCCGCTCGCAGATTCCTGCCGGGACACGGAGCGGCATCTGATCGAGAAGTATAACCCGGATCCGCTCCCGAATCAGCTCATCGATCTCGCCCGGTTCAAGATGCACCGTTCCCCGCTGCAGAACCCTGTTGACGAGGCGCCAGCGCGGATCGCGCATACGCGAGACCAGTTCAACGTAATCGGTGACCGGCATGGCAACGATCCCTGTACTGATGCCGATGCTCCATGCGACAAATTGCCGTATCTCCGGATCCTCGGTCTCCAGGAAGAAGGATGCTCGCTCCGCCTCATAGCGCGCAAGCCTGTCGATGAAGGAACGGTTGCCGCTGCAGGAGACCAGCACCCGGGCAAGCGCATAACTTGCTATCTCAAACTCCGGCTTGAGGCCCGGCGTATTCTCATCCAGAAAGTCCCTCTTTGGTGCAAGCGCGGCGATGACCCGGTCCCTTGCCCGTTCGAGTGCCGCAGACCCCGGGCCGCTTGAGAGGAACTCATCGAGAGATTCGACGTGCCGGCGGGCCAGCTGCTGGGATTCTTTTAAAAATGGGTATTTAATGAGTTCTTTCCGGTCAATTTCCATTAATCGGCCTCAATCCGAGGAGCAAGAAGGTACTCGACGTGGCCATTGCCGTCTGCAATATCAAAGGCAAACCTGACCGGGTGATCGATACCGAGGTAGATCTCCACCTCATCCGCGCGTGCCATGACCCGGCCCATATCCTTCAGGTAATCGAGCGAGAAGAGGGAGCGAGCCTGCACCGGGTTGAGTGCGATGAGCTCATCTTCACCGAGCGCGAGCTTGATGTGATCGGTGTCGCCCTCCGCCTCCATGTAGAAGGTCATGGCGTTGGGATCGATCCCGAGAGCGATCTTGTCTGATATGACGGCGGCCGCTTTGATGGCGTTGTTTAACGCATCCCCCCGGAGGATTGCCTTGCCGAGGAGTTCGATTGCCGGGGGGTTTGGATCTTTCCTGATGGTGTTGACATCAAGGAGTGTGATCGAGTAGCGGTAGCCCCCGAAGTTCAGCTCCAGTTTCCGATCTTCATCGAGCAGGTTAAGCGCCAGCGCTTCGCCTTTTCCCATCATCCCGAGGACGTTCTTCATCTTTGCGATATCCAGGCCCACTTCCCCGGCGGTAGCCGAGAAAGAGTTGAACGCCGTGCTCTGGAGGTCCAGGGAGACCATGGCCACGTTCGCGGTATCGACGGCACGCGTCCGGATGTGATCTTCAGCCGTGTGCAGGCGGCATTCTGTCACCAGTGCGGCGATCGCGTCGATGGATTCTCGAAATATATCTGCATCAATCGTTGCCTTTAACATTCTGACCCCTTATTAAACTCTCGTCTGAAGTATATATTCTCACTTTCTCTTATAGTGCTTTACGATTGCGTCCAGGGCAGTTCCTGATTGTGCGATCCTGCAGAATCATATACCTTCATGATTGGCTGCGTCAAACATTATGGTAAGTGGTCTTCTGACCATGCAGATATAAGAGTATCGTCTATAAATCTGAAGGGGAATCGTTGCGATGGGATCTCAGTGGACAAAAGACAGCGCCTACAGGAAGGCGATGAAGGCAGGTTACCGGACTCGGGCCGCCTACAAGCTGCTTGAGATCCAGAAGAAGAGCGGGATCATCCGGCCCGACGATAACGTAGTCGATATCGGGGCGGCGCCGGGGAGCTGGCTGCAGGTTATACGCGACCTGACCGGAGGAAGGGTCATCGGTGTGGATCTCAACCCGATTGTGCCCATAGAGGGTGTCACCACTATCACCGGCGATTTCACCGATCCCCTGGTCCAGGAGCGTATCCGCGAAGAGATAGGCGGCATCGCCAATGTTCTGGTCTCTGATGCCGCCCCGAAACTCTCCGGGCAGAAGAGCTACGACCAGGCCCGTGCGGTCGGCCTTGGTGAGGATGCGCTCGCGTTTGCATGCACGATTCTAAAACCCGGCGGCAATCTGGTTATAAAGTCGTTCCAGGGGGAGCTCTTTGTGGATCTGCTCGCCGAAGTGAGAGAGCATTTCTATTCCGTCCGCGGATACCGGACGAAGACGTCACGGAAAGGAAGTGCTGAGGTATACATAGTCGCAAAAAATTTCAAGGGAAGATGCAATGATACTGAAGGATCCCTATGACCGGATTGTGACCAACCTCCGGATCAGTCTGACCTCCCGGTGCAACCTGCGGTGCATATACTGCCATGCTGAGGGCGAAGTGAATCCGAGGGAACAGATGAGCGCCGAGGATATAGCCGAACTGATGCGTGTGGGTGTGCAGTTCGGCATAAAGAGCATAAAGTTCACCGGGGGGGAGCCCATGCTCCGCCGTGACCTTCTCGATATCGTTCGATCCGTGCCCCCGGGCATCGAGTCATCCATGACGACGAATGGAACGCTGCTTGCCGTGAAGGCCGCAGCACTCAAGGAGGCCGGGCTTGCCCGGGTCAACGTCAGCCTCGATACACTCCGTCCCGAGCGGTATAAAGCCATCACCGGGAAGGACTGCCTTGCAGATGTACTCGCCGGGATCGACGCGGCGGTAGAGGCCGGGCTGACCCCGGTCAAGCTCAACATGGTGCTTCTTGAGGGCATCAACGAGGATGAACTGGATGACTTCATGGCGTTTGTCAGGGGCAAAGATGATCTCATCCTGCAGGTCATCGAACTGATGGAGTTCAACGAGTGCAAGTTCCATGCGGATGTGGATAGCGTTGAGCAGGAGCTGAACGAGCGGGCGACCCGGATCGTCACCCGCCGGATGCACCACCGGAAGAAGTACTGCCTCGACGGTGCCGAGGTCGAGGTGGTCCGCCCCCTCCACAACACGGAGTTCTGTGCGTTCTGCAACCGCCTGCGCGTGACGTCTGACGGCAAACTCAAGCCCTGCCTCCTCAGGAGCGATAATCTGGTTGATACCAGAGGCAAGCACGGCAGAGAACTGGAAGATGCCTTCCGGGAAGCTGTCAGCAGGCGCAGGCCGTTCTTTGCCTGAACGAGGCCAGTGAATCCCATGGGGCTACTTTCTCGCTTCCCCGTCTTGCACAGAGGGAATACTATTTGTAACCCTCTCTCCAATAGGATCGTATGCTGGAAGTGAATGAATACGCGCGCGTCATGCAGAAATTTTACAGCAAATCGCTGATCCTGGAGAGTCCCAGTGATTTTCACCCGGTCCTACACTTCTATTTCATCGATGCTCTCGCCCACATCGATTTCACACTCGGGCTTCAGGCTTATAACTTCATGTCGCCCCGAAATATTATGAACATGGAGTATATGCGATGGCGCGTGGATGAAGAGAAGATCGGGGATCGGGTACACTTCCCTGACTTCATCAACTGGCTCAAGGAGGAGAAACCGGAAGTCTTCGATAAACTTCCGATGCTCTGGACCGGGGTCTATGATCGCGACGATCCCGCTCAGTACCAGAGTTTCCGAATTGTGCTCAATCCTGATGACAGAAAGCCCATCCCGTCCGAGTATCTATCGATGTTCATCGACGAGTTCTTTGACCGGGAGTTCCTCAAGCAGCTCTATAGCACCTCGACGCTTGCCCGCCTCTTCGATAAATACGTCCAGGGCAGGACTGCGTAACAGCGGGAATGGTATGGACGTCGCCCGCCTCACATCATCGCTGGTCCGGATAAAGAGCGAGAACCCGCCCGGGAAGACAACCGATGTGGTCGAGTTCATAGGGGAGTTCCTCGACTCACTCGGGATGAAGCGCCGCATCATCCCCCACCCGGGCGGCCGGGATAATATCATCACGACCGAACCGGATCCTCAGATCCTCCTCTGCGGTCATGTGGATGTGGTTCCGGCCATCCCCGATGACTGGACGCACGACCCCTACGGCGGTGAGATCGTCGATGGTTACGTCTGGGGGAGGGGTGCCACCGATATGAAAGGGGGGTGCGCCGCCCTTCTTGTCGCCTGCCGGGATCTCATCGAGAGCGGTGTGGAGCCGAAGGTGCAGTTCGCCTTTGTCTGCGACGAGGAGACCGGCGGTCCGTATGGTGTCCGGTCGCTGCTTGCGAAGAACCTGCTTCTGCCACGCGACTGCCTGATAGCCGAACCTACGCCGCCGGCGAGCCCGGCGGTCGGGCAGAAAGGTCTCTACCGGATCGACCTCTCATTTCGCGGCGAGCCGGGCCATAGCTCTCTCTATCCTGTGGTTGGGAAGAGTGCTGTCATGGCGGCGTTTGACCTGCTCGGGCACCTGCGGGAGGTTCATGCGCGCCCGTTCCCGGTCAGCGAAGACCTGCAACCGCTCGTCGATGAGGCTGCCCGGGTCTTTTACGAGATCTTCGGGATCGAGGGCGGGGATGACATCGTCACGCGGGTTATGTTCAACCCCGGGAGGATCGAGGGCGGCGAGAAGGCGAACATCGTGGCCGAGCAGTGCCGGATGGAACTGGATATCCGGGTGCCCTGGGGGTGCCCCCTCGACGACCTGAGGAGGAGCATCGCCGGCCATGCCCCGGATGCCGATATACATGAGCTGGATGTCGCAGAACCGAGCCTGACCCACCCGGACACCCGGTTGGTCCGGACGATCTGCCGGGAGGTGGAGCGGGTCTACGGGAAAGCGACGCCGCTCTTCCAGTGGGCGGCGAGCGATGCCAAGTACCTCCGCATAGCAGGTTTTGATGCCGTGGAGTACGGGCCTGGAGAGATCCCGACGCTGCATGGGGTGGATGAGCGGGTCTCTGTGGTGCAGCTTGGGAAGGCGGTGGATGTCTACCGGGGGGTGATCAGGGGGTATATGGGGTAAGGGGTGGCTACGGCCCGAGGTAGGTGTATTCGATATCGCTTGTTATGTGTTTGTATCTGCGATCCGACTGATTATATTTTCAGAAACGCTTCTTCATTTTGATAACATGGGTTGAGCTTGGATCCGGATAGATACGGAGGGAGATATTTAGCCTTACCGTCAAGCACATTACAAAAACCCCTATGATGCGAGTAGCATCATGCTTCACCAATGAAAATTTCTGATCCCATTTTCATGGAAAACAGGTCCGGGACTTACTGAAGTCCTGGTACACTCGCAGGAAGCCCCGCCCGCGAGCGCGGGGTAGTTCACTGATAGGCGAAGGAAATTATTGTCATGAATGCGTATATTGGTCACCCTGAGGAACTACTCTTTTGGTCACCTCCTCTCATGAACTGGATCGCAAATAAGGGTGATGAGCGGTTAATCATGAATTGTGATGAAATCCATCCTCCTCTGGATCTTACAATCTTCGGAGTGGATTCACTGAGGAGTTTCCCGAGCCACCCCTGAACAGAGCGGCACCAGAACCTCCTGTGCGTTATGTACTCTTTTTCCACGTATAATGCCTGTTTATCGCGTAGTTCCAGACAAACGCGATGAGTATTCCTACAAGGTTCGCGATAAGGTAATAGACCCCGAAGACATCCGCGAGGAAGTAAAGAACACCCATGTTAACGAGGAGTCCACCCATCGAAACTACCTGGAACGAGAGGAAGCGTGGAATCCTACGTTCAAACCTGAGGTTACCTGTAGCCCCGAACGTCCAGATGTCGTTCCAGATGAAGTTGTTCACGATCGATAGTTCGATCGCGATCGCAGCAGAGATGAGGTAGTAGAGGCCGGCGAACTCAGTCAGGGCGTATAGGAGCCCCATA
>JAAZIF010000246.1 GCA_012510335.1 Methanomicrobiales archaeon
CTGGCTTTCCGCAGTAAGGCTTCCGACCAACCCAATTTCCCCCTCCTCTCCGGAAAAATTGATGACTGCACCAGGATGTGGAACTGTTCACCTCACCGGAGCTCCCCTCCTCTTCACTGCTGGAGCTTCATCCAGCGGGATTCGCCCATCCCCCCACTCATCTTCCGAGAATCCAGGAGCAACCTACCCTTACATGTAGTACTCTTTATAAGCCGGCCCAAACGCTTCTAAGACATCCCAGCATCGTTTGGTCATGTTCAGTACTCCTTCACACTGCACCGTATCCGTGACTGGATCGTACCGATGAGATTCAACCACGCCATCAAAAAAGGTCATTACCCACTTGAACGTGGGTTTTGCTGTTGGTTTGCCCACCTGATTGGGAACTGTTATACCCCGTTTCGCTAACCTTTCCCTCAATCGGTGCTCTCCCAGCGAGTATACGGCCAGCATCAGAGTCATCATCATCCCCAGTGCCTCGATACGGCCCACTTTCTTCAGGAATATATCTGAGATCGCAAAACTCGAATCCTTCAGGAACCGGAACCCGCGTTCAACCACACCCTGATTTTTGTACTGCGCCAGAAGATCCTCCGCCGAGAGATTGAGGTCATTGGTGGCAAGAACAAATCTGCCCAGGGCGTTTTGGTCTTCCGCCCAGGCAGCCTCGTTTGGCCTGACCCGTGCTGCCAGCAAATACACCGTTCTGGTCACCTCATCCTTCTTCGGTCGGCCCCGGAGACCGGGTGCGCGCTTCTGCCGGGTGACGACAGAAACTGACTCAAACTCATGGTAGGGATAGGCTCGGATCCAGCGTTCAGCCTCAGTAAGAGCGTCTGCTTCACAGGCAAATTCACGATTATTGAGGCGAATGAGAGCTTTGTTCACCTTTTCGTCTTCCTTTGATCGACGCTTTTCCAGGGTCTTTTCCTTCTTCGCGTGGTTCTCGGTAGAATGGTACATCACCCATTTCTGGTGTACTCCGCCATACCAGGATTCGGTCTCGAAGTACGAGTACCGAGGGTCAGTCATCGGTGTGAAGGGAAGATCCTGGCGGAGCAGTGTCTGCTGCTCACCCACGATCCCGGGAACCAGGGTGATGAAAAACGTCTTTTCGTCGAGCGTTTTGAGAGAGTGTTCGGTATAAAATGCAGAATCCGCGATACAATGGAGCGGTTCCGGGAACTCGACCTGACTCCGGAACCGGGCGAGCATCTCCGGGAGAGCGACTTTATCGTTGCTGTTGCCTGAAAGGAGTTGCATAAAAAGCGGGACACCGATCTGGTTCACGATGAGACCCAATCCAAACCGGTTCAACTCCCACCGACCATCTTTGGGATAACCTTTTGTGATGCGGATCGTAGGGTGAGGATCATCGGGATCGTAGCCGTTGTTATAGGCGCCGCCATGGACACTGAAGTTGGTGATATCAAGATGTACCCGGTGAAGTCCGATCTGGGCCACAAGGAAGATCTGACTTATGATCTCCTGGTAGAGGAGCTCCGGTCCATATTCTTTGATGGCATCAAGTGTTCTGCCAATGACGTCATCGGTGAAATCAGCAGCGGTAACATCTTTCTTGAAAAGACGATTTAGAGGTTTGTTTTCGAAAAAGGCGGCGAATAGGTAGAGGCGGCGTTGGGTGAAGCCAAGACCATTCAGGATGAGGGCAAGGACAATGTCGCCATGGGTCAGGGTATGGTGTCGGAGTTTCGGTAGGCGGGCGTCGACCAGATCAACGATGCCAAGTTCTGCAACAAGTGCAGCAATGATCCCGAGATGATCCAGGCGTTTGGTGAAAGATTTAGGGATGACAGGCTCTGATTCCATCCCATTTAGATATATCAGGAATTTAATTAGTAGATTTGTATAAAGGTTTAAATATGTGGTACCCTATCTTGAGGTTAGCTTGACTTAATTGATTATTCCAGGAGGGAAGAGCGTTACTGCGGAAGATGAGTGGTAGCCGGATGTAGAACTTCAGGTACTCATTCGTAATTTCAGGATCGACGTTTAGTGTCAGGACTAACTGTGCTTCATCACCGAAATAGCCTTTTTTCAGGATTATCACTTTGTAAATGACATCGATGAGGCTATCACA
>JAAZIF010000247.1 GCA_012510335.1 Methanomicrobiales archaeon
ACGCGCGGGGCCTATAGCTCAGTTAGGTAGAGCGCCTGGCTTTTAACCAGGTGGTCGGGGGTTCAAATCCCCTTGGGCCCGTTGCCATGGGCGATGTCTATGGTTTTTGAAAAGGTGATGCATCTGATACACAACTCTTTCATCGGTGAGGTGTGAGCGATGGGCACCTTACTGGATGTACTAAAACATGAGATGGTTCCTGACCATCAGATCATGAGCGAAGAGGAGGTGGCGGAGCTTCTCGCGACGTACCAGATCTCTTTAGAACAACTGCCAAAAATCTATCACGATGACCCGGCAGTACGGGCTATCGAGGGCGATATCGGGGATATAGTCCGTATTGTTCGCGACAGTCGCACAGCAGGCAGAGCCGAAGCATACCGCCTCGTCATTAAGAGGCCAAAGAAATAATTCAGGGCCGGGAGCTGATCCATCTGTTAAACAGAAGTGTTTTGTCGAGAGCATATTTTTCGTGGCAGCATGTAGCTCGCCACCAGTTAGACTCTTATAATAATTTCCTCCAGCACAACCTCCAGAAAGTCGTCGACGAACAACGCATTATTGAGACCGATATTGACACACGCGGAAAAGGCAAAGAGGTCGTATGGGTTGAATTAGGCAAGATTGAGGTGAAGAGCCCCCTCGTCCGTGAGGCGGACGGGTCGCAGTCCGAGCTCTTCCCGAGCGAGGCGCGCCTCCGCAACCTCACGTATGCAGCGCCCATTCAACTCGACATGACGCTCGTCCAGGGCGAGGAGGCACGAGATCCGGTCGTGACCGTAATCGGCCAGCTGCCCGTGATGGTGGGTTCGGCAGCCTGCAACCTCTACGGTATGAGTGACACCGATCGCGCCGCACATGGTGAGGATCCTCTCGATCCCGGCGGCTACTTCATTGTCAACGGCACGGAACGGGTGCTGATGACGCTTGAGGATCTCGCCTCAAATAAGATCATGACAGAGTTCACCGAGCGTTACAACGAACGGATCTACGTCGCCAAGGTCTTCTCGCAGTACCGGGGCTACCGGGCACTCGTGATCGTTGAGAGGAGCCGCAAAAACCTGCTTGAGGTCTCGTTCCCCTCGGTCGCCGGGCATCTTCGTTTCGTTGACCTGATGCGGGCGCTGGGGCTCCAGGGCGACCACGATATCGTGGAGGCGGTCTCCACCGACGAAGAGATCCTCACCTTCATGATGCAGAATCTAGAAGAGAGCGAGTGCGACACGGTCGATGAGGGCATCATGTATGTCGGGAAGAAACTCGCCCCCAACCAGACCCGCGACTACCAGCGCAAGAGGGCAGAGTTTGTCCTTGATAATTACCTACTCCCGCACTTAAACTACCTGATGCCGGTCAATCTCAAGGAAGAGGACTTTGGATACCGGTCGGCAATCGAGGGCGTCCGCCTCGCAAAAGCACACTTCCTCGGCCGTATGGCTGAGGCCTGCTTCGACCTGGTGCTCGAGCAGCGCCGGATCGATGACAAGGACCACTACGCGAACAAGCGGCTGAAACTCGCCGGCGACCTGATGGAAGACCTCTTCCGGATCTCGCTCAACCGCCTGACAAGAGACGTGAAGTACCAGCTTGAACGAGCCAGCATGCGCCACCGCGATCTCTCGATCGGCACCGCCGTGCGTGCGGATGTCCTGACAGAGCGACTGCTGCACCCGCTTGCCACCGGCAACTGGGTAGGCGGGCGCACCGGGGTCTCGCAGCTCCTTGATCGGGTGGATCACATGGCGGTTCTTTCGCACCTCCGCCGTGTGATCTCCCCGCTCTCCAGGTCACAGCCTCACTTCGAGGCCCGTGACCTGCACCCCACCCAGTGGGGCCGGATCTGTCCGAGCGAGACCCCGGAGGGTCCAAACTGTGGATTGGTGAAGAACTTCGCCCAGATGGTTGAGATCAGTAAGGGCGTCATAGACGAGGAAGAGGTGAAGAATGCCCTGTATGATATGGGTGTCATCGCCCTTCGGAGGGAGACGGCATGAGGCGGCCATCGCGGGTCTTCGTCGATGGAGCCCTTATCGGACTCGTGGATGATCCCAGGGATCTGGTTGCCCGGATGCGCGAGATGCGCCGGAGCGGCAAGTTATCAACCGAGGTCAACATCTCCTACAAGGACTTCAACAACGACGTCATAATCCACACCGATCGCGGGAGAGCGCGCCGGCCCCTGATCGTGATCCGGGATGGCAAACCGGAGGTGACGGGTGAGGATATCGAGCAGATCCGCAACGACGAGATGACCTTTGAGGGTCTGGTCCAGAGGGGTGCCATCGAGTTCGTTGACGCTGAGGAGGAAGAAGACCTCTTCATCGCCATCAACGAGGAGGATCTCACCGTGGAGCACACGCACCTGGAGATCGATCCATCACTCATCCTCGGGATCTGTGCAGCACATGTTCCCTTCCCTGAACACAACGCCAGCCCCCGCGTCACCATGGGCGCCGGGATGGTAAAGCAGGCGCTCGGGTTTGGTGCGGCGAACATGAAACTCCGGCCCGATACACGGGGACACATGCTTCACTACGCCCAGAAACCGCTCACCTACACCCAGACCTCCGATGCGATCAGCTCCGACGACCGGCCGGCGGGCCAGAACTTCATCGTTGCGATCCTCTCCTATGAGGGGTTCAACATAGAGGACGCGCTGATCATCAACAAGGCCTCCATCGACCGGGGCCTAGGGCGATCACACTTCTTCCGGACATACGATGGCGAGGAGCGGCGTTACCCGGGTGGTCAGGTCGACCGGATCGAGATCCCGGATGAGGAGGTCTCCGGCGCGCACGGCGCCGAGTACTACGCGAACCTGGACGACGATGGCATAATCAACCCCGAGACGGTTGTCCGCGAGAAGGATGTGCTGATCGGAAAGACCTCGCCACCGAGGTTCCTCGAAGAACCCACGAGCGAGCTCATCGCCGTCGAGAAACGGCGCGACACCTCGGTCACGATGCGGAGCAACGAGCGCGGTATCGTTGATACCGTCATCATCACCGAGGGCGAGAACTCATCGCGCCTCGTGAAGGTCCGGACCCGTGACCTCCGGATACCTGAGGTGGGCGACAAGTTTGCATCCCGACACGGCCAGAAAGGCGTCATCGGGCTGATCCAGGCTTCCGAGGATATGCCGTTCACCGAGTCGGGCATGATGCCTGACCTGATCATCAATCCCCACGCGGTCCCGAGCCGTATGACCATCGGGCATATGCTCGAGATGCTGGGCGGCAAGGTAGGTTCCCTTGAGGGGCGCCGGATCGACGCAACTGCATTCCGCGGCGAGCGCGAGGCAGACCTCCGGAGATCGCTCAAGGAACTCGGGTTCTCTCACGATGGCCGTGAGGTGATGTATGACGGTATCACCGGACGCCGGTTTGAGGCCGATATTTATGTCGGCGTCATCTACTACCAGAAGCTCTACCACATGGTATCGAGCAAGATGCACGCGCGATCCCGTGGCCCTGTGCAGGTACTCACCCGCCAGCCGACCGAAGGACGTGCTCGCGAGGGGGGGCTTCGGTTCGGTGAGATGGAGCGCGACGTGATGATCGGTCACGGTGCAGCCATGGCCTTGAAAGAACGGTTGCTCGACGAGTCGGATAAGGTGACCCAGTGGGTCTGCGCGAAGTGTGGTATGGTGGCGATGCTTGATCGGAAGAGGAAGGTCACGAGGTGTCTTGCCTGTGGCAGCGAGACCGATATCTACCCCGTCGAGATGAGCTACGCCTTCAAACTCCTCCTCGATGAGATGAAGAGCATGGGCATTGCTCCCCGCCTGAGACTCGACGATATGGTATGAGAGGAGGCACAATCAGACTATGACCAGTCCAAAGCGTGTTGGAAGAATTGAATTCGGGCTCTTTTCCCCGAAAGAGCTCCGCAAAATGAGCGTTAGAAAGATCATCTGGGCAGATACATACGACGATGACGGGTTCCCCTACCCGCAGGGCCTTATGGACCTGCATCTGGGCGTCATCGATCCGGGCCTCAGGTGCAAGACCTGCGACCAGAAGGCGGCTGATTGTCCGGGCCACTTCGGGCATATCGAGCTTGCGAAGCCTGTCATCCATGTCGGTTATACCCGATTGATCCGGAAACTCCTGCGGGTTACCTGCAGGGCCTGCTCCCGGTTGCTGATGACGGCCGAAGAGGTCGAGAAGGCTATCGGGCCCGAGGATAGCGACCTCACCATAGATGTCGTCTCCGAGAAAGATATCAAAAAAGAGCGGATCTGTCCCCACTGCGGCGAACAGCAGTTCAAGGTCAATTTTGAGAAACCCACCACCTTCTCCGAGGTCTTTATAGAAGACGGAAGGAAGGTGGAGCACAAACTGACCCCGGCTGACATCAGGGCGCGTCTTGAGAGGATCCCGGATGAGGATCTGCGGCTGATGGGGGTCAACCCCGATGTCGCCCGGCCGGAATGGACGATTCTCACGGTTCTCCCGGTCCCACCGGTCACGATGCGCCCCTCGATCATCCTTGAGAACGGGCAGCGATCT
>JAAZIF010000248.1 GCA_012510335.1 Methanomicrobiales archaeon
ATCGATCCGGTAGGCCTCAGCGGCAAGTTTGAACTCCTCACCGGGTGCATCAAACGCCCACGGCCGCCCCGCCTCCGCGAGGGAGAGGGAGGCCTCGCTTGAGCGAAAGAGCATCTGTTCTTTCACCCGGCCGTCGGCAGTCTTGTAATAGACTGTCAGGGCATTTTCACCAACAGGCTCGGTCGTCACAATACGCACGACCTCTCCGGGTTCAATACCGTTTATGGCCGCATCTTTCTTGATATCTTCCAGTCGCAACATGGATCGGTCTCACCGGTTATACAGATCCCCGGACCGGAGAGGGAGCGAGCCCTCGCTAACCCGGGCGGTATACAGGATGACGGATCTTACCTATCCGCACATAGGGATTCCTATTACCTAAAGTATCCTCTGGGTCCGCTTTGGGATTAACTATTCGATCCCTCGGGACCGAACCAGCAAGGTGATGATTTCTTTAAGTTCCAACGGGCATAGAAATCCATTCTTGTTCGCAGTTACTGATTGCAGGCAAACGTATCCTCGCAATCTCGAGTGGAAAGCGTCGGGTGTTCGCACCCATATCGCTCCTTCACGAAACAACACCCAAAAAAGAACCACCCCTCACCATTCTGGGTATCGGGTGTGGCCTAGCTCACCGCAAACACGCACAAAAAAGATCCCCTGACCGTAAAGCACTCAATCATCGGCTCCATCTGGCGCGCGGATATCATTCTCGCTCTGCCCGATACCCTCTATGCCATCACTATACTTCTTGAACGAATCTATTTGTGTTGTATTCGCCCTCTCCCTGAGACTCGATGATATCCACTCAAGGATCTTTGGATGCTCCTTGAACTTATCAGTGGGGGTATACGTGCCATAATCCGTTAGTTCAAGATAACCTTTCAGGTGATGGCGTATCAGGACATCCATCTCTTTTTCCATTTTGTTCCTCATCGCGGTCTTCTTACCCAGAGCCTCCGGGGATCCTGGTGGTCACCGCTCCATACTCACTACAGAGGGAGTATTCATGTCCCTTCTATTCCAGGCCGGCGAGCCCCCTCCTCACCGCACCCCCGCCTTTGCGTTCCACTCCCGCACCAGCCGGGCATAACAACCCTCGCAGATCCCCGCCTGCGCCTCCTGCGACCGATACACGGTCTTCCCCTTCCCGCAGATGTCGCACCGGCCGAGATCCACCCGCACCCGGGAGAACGTCCGGTGGTCGAGCACCCCCGGCAGGGATTCTTGCAGCACAGGCCCCCGCTTTGCACCACTTTGCACCACCTTGCAGCAGGTGATGTCAGTGAACGGCCGGCTGAATAGGATTCGATCAGTGTTTTCGGCCCTTATCGGCTGTATTACAGGATCACTTGCACCGTTTTGGCTTTCGCACACACACGCACACTCACTCACCCCTGAACCGGCGCCTGCGACTGTGTGAGTATTCTGCTGTAATTCAGTACTTAGAGAGAGACACTTCTCTCTATCTGTACAGGTACCGGTAGAACCGACGCCGTTTTCGGCCGTTTGGTCTTTGCAGCAGGTGGTGCAAACCTGCATGAAACCTGCTGCAAAGGTGCAAGGGTCGGGACCACCGTCCCGATCCCCACCATCATCCTCATCCAGCCACACCCCGCCACCGTGAGCCCAGCGCCGGTAGACAGCCGCATCGAATGAGAAGAGGTGCTCCCGCCGGCGTATCGCGTATCCATCCACATCCCCGGCGACCGTCGTATCGAAGAAGCTGATCGCCGGGCACTTCTCGAGGAGGCCGGAGTAGGTCGTCCCACGGTTCGTGTAGCCGTGGAGAATGCGGTAGGTCTGGTGGTATGAGAGCCCGAGCGCCTCCTGGAGCATCCTGATCGTGAACTGCTCCCACCCCATCGTGGCCACCGTCTCAAGCGCCGCAGCCTCGTTCTTCGTCGTCTTCGTCTCCTGCCCCCCGACCTTGCCGTTGATCGCCTCGTAGATCCGTGCTGCCGCCGCAAAATCATCCCGGTTTGCCCGGATGCCACCATCGTACTCCTCCCTCTGGAAGCGATGGAGGAGGGCGGAGGCCTTGATCAGGTCAAAGAGGATGCCCGGGTTGCGGCGGTTGGCGGTGGCGGTGAAATGCATCCGCTTCGCGTATGGGATGGAGACATGGAGGCGCTCTTCTTTGAGGATCCGCCAGATCGCCCGGCAGACAGGGAGGTCGGCATCTTCGCTATCGTCGTCGTCCTCTCGTGCCTCCCGATCCTTCATGTGCTCAAGCACCCGTGCATCCTGTTCGAAGGAGTCGTCGATCCAGACCGTCAGCATCCGGTTCGCCACCTGGTCATCCCCGGCATCCTCGACCTTTGCCAGCCACCAGACACACCGCTCGGGGATGCGGCAGACCTGGAGCTTCCGGTCGGTGGTGACGGTCTGGTGCTGGATGCTCACGCGGAAGTTCGCGGTCGCAGCCTTGAGGACTTCCTGGAGGTCATCGGAGAGCGAGACATCATCGAAGAGGAAGACCGTGCCGGGCTGGAGGCTGTCGTTGTAATAGAGAGCCTTGTCAGAGACGGTGCCGGCGAGGCGGTACTCCTCCGGAACCTGCTGGAGCATGGTGGTACAGGCATGGGTCTTCCCCTTCCCGGAGTTCCCCGATATCGCGACATGGAGGCCGTTTGTGTTCTCGATCGATTGCGACGCGATCGAGAGGGCGAGACACTCCGCGACGGTCCGGTCGCCGACATGGGTTTTGTTGAAGGTATTGAGGATGAACGCGAGCGCATCACCGGTCCGGAGTATCTCAAGCGCCCGCTTGTGGTACTCATCCGGGGGAGGGGTGGGGTCTTCCACCCCTTCGGAGGCTGGAATCTTCGCCGCCGGCGCCCCGGCCCCCCTCGATCCAGGTGTCGCATTCCCCCCTGCCCCTGGCGCCCCGGTCTTTGCTCCGGGTGCCTCCTTCTTCGCCGGCGTCTCATGCATCGCCCGAAGCTCCGGCCAGCGCTGCGCCCCGCCGCCACAGCTCGCGTGGTGGCAGCCGGCGTGGATGGCGCCGTTCGCAAACTGGATGGCAAACGCCCCGTCCTTATGCGCCCCCGAGAACGGGCACTCCTCAAGTGCGTAGAGGGTGCCGCCGTTCCAGGGCTTC
>JAAZIF010000249.1 GCA_012510335.1 Methanomicrobiales archaeon
CTGGAGGGAGTTTTTAACATACCATATTCAGTTATGATCTCATATTCAATTATGATCTGGGCCACTACCGATCCTTTGCAGGAAGGAGGAGAATGAATGAGTTATATACATGATGCAATAGCGAAACTTGAGAAGATACTGGAAGACAGCGGGTGCGAGCATGGTATCGTGACCCTGGGTGTGAACTACGACATAGATGCCTGCCCGTACCCGAGAGGGGTCTGTATGGAGGGGCAGTTCGGCGGGAAGAGCGGGCAGTTCATAACGAACGAACCGGTTCGGGCCAATACCCGTGTCTCTTTTATGTACGATGCACCGCTCAGCGACCAGAAGCAGCGCGGGGCGGCATGCGCGATCATAAACGCCGTCTCGGCATTCCTCTGCCTGACGCGGAAGCACCGATCCTGCACCCCGGACTGCCATGCATCCTGCCTCGCCGAACTCTCCCGCGAGATCGCGGGGAAGCGTGTCTACCTCATCGGCCCGATGCCGGCGCTCAAGCGTGCCCTCCACAGTCAGGTGGTCGACTCTCCGGAGGCCGCCGACCTGATCCTCATCGCCGGGGACGGCATGACCTCAGATGAGGGGGTTGCCTGCATCGACGAGTACCTGGGGAAGAAGCGTATGGTCTTTCTCGGGCCGCCGGCTGCCGGGGTCTGTGGTCTCATGAACCTCGAGCACTGGTGCCCCTACGGGCGATGAATACCTTTTTTTAGGGAAGACGGATTATATTGGAGTATGCTATTTGGCTCTTCCGGGATCAGACAGGTGTTTGGCCTGGATCTTGTTCTTCTGGCGCTCCAGGTGGGAGGAGCAGCAAGCACACCGTGCTGCATCGTGGGCAGGGATACCCGCACGACGAGTGAACTGCTGGAACACGCAGTTATCGCCGGAATGCTCTCTGCCGGTGCAGACGTCCGGACCTGCGGCATCGCGCCCACGCCGACGGTCGCGTATGCGGCGCGGGATGCTGACGCAGGATGCATGATCACCGCCTCCCATAACCCCGAACCCTATAACGGCCTGAAACTCATCAACCCCAACGGATCAGCGTTTGCCCGCCGGCAGCAGGCCGCGATAGAGGACGCGCTCGCAGAGTCCCACTGGGTGGACTGGGACGGGCAGGGGTGCGTATCCCCGATCGATGCGGTAGCCCTTCACCGGGAGGCGATCCTGGATGCGGTCAGCCTCTCCCGGCCGGTCACGGCGGTGCTCGATTGCGGCAACGGTGCAGGGAGCGTCATCACCCCTGATCTCCTCAGTGAGGCCGGGGCGAGCGTCATCGGGCTTAACTGCAACGTATCCGGCCGGTTCGTCCGCCCATCTGAACCGCTTGAGACAAACCTCCCCTATATCGGTGATATCGTGCGGAAACGGGGGGCAGCGTGCGCCGTGATCCACGATGGGGATGCCGACCGGATGATGGCGTTCGACGAGCGGGGTCGCTACATCGATGGCGACCGCCTCCTCATGCTCTTTGTTAAATACCTGGATTGTAAACGCGTGGTCACCACCGTCGATGCCACCATGGCGATCGAGGAGGTCGCGGAGGTCCGCCGCACGCCGGTAGGCGATAGTTACGTCTCCGAGGAGCTCCTCACCTGGGGGGACTTCGGAGGGGAGGCATCGGGGAGCTGGATCTTTCCCTGGCACTCCTACTGCCCCGACGGGGTCTACGCCTCGGCCCTGCTCTGCGAGATCGCTTCAGAGTGGTCGATCGCCGAAGAGCTGGACGGGATGCCGCGGTACACCCTCCTCCGGGAGTCATACCGCGTCGGGTCTTCCCGGGAAGTCATGGCAGCGATGGGGGCAGATGATCCGACGCACGGCATCCGCTTCGATGATGACGACGGCTGGTACCTGATCCGGGCGAGTGGCACCGAACCGAAGATCCGCATAACGGCTGAAGGAAAGACGCCGGCAAAAGCAAAGGAGATGCTTGAACTTGGGGGTACAGCCTTTGAGAGGGCGAGACGCAGATCGAATGGAGGAGTAGAGTAATATGCAGTGTGTGGTACTTGCAGCAGGAGAGGGAAAACGGATGCGGCCCCTGACCGCCCGGCGCCCGAAGGTGATGCTTCCGATCGCCAACCGACCGATGATGGAGCACCTGGTTCTCGCGGCCCGCGACGCGGGGATCAAAGAGTTTGTATTTGTCGTAGGCTACTTTGAGCGTGAGATCCGCAACCACTTCAGGGATGGGAGCGCTTTTGGCGTGAACGTAACCTACGTGACCCAGCGCCATCAGCTCGGGACCGGCGACGCCCTCCGGGCGACGAAGGGCCGCGTGGGCGACCGGTTCCTCCTCCTAAACGGAGACATGGTTCTCAGGCGCGGCGATATCGAGCACCTCTGCCGGATGGGCGCCCCCTGTATGGGGATTCACGAGACCGACCATCCGCAGGACTACGGCGTGGTGACCGTGGAGGGCGACCGCATCATTGGCCTTGAAGAGAAGTCCGAGCGCCCGAAGAGCACACTTGTCAACGCGGGGGCATACCTCTTTGATCCCGGGATATTCGATCTTCTAGAAGGGATCACGATATCCGGCCGGGGCGAGTACGAACTCACCGATGCGCTCGCATCCTACATCCAGGAGGGTAGGCTAGCCGCCCATACACTGTCGTACTGGCTCGATGTGGGGCAGCCGTGGGATCTCCTCGACGCAAACGAGGCTCTCCTCTCCGCAATGGCTCACGAACAGCACGGAATCATCGAGGGAGGATGCACCATCCCTGACACGGTCAGCATCGGCAAAGGGACCGTGATCAGGGCCGGAACCTACATCGAGGGGCGCTGTGTCATCGGCGAGGACTGCATCATCGGCCCGCACGCCTACATCCGCGGTTCCACCTCCATCGGCGACGACTGTCACATCGGGCATGCGACCGAGATCAAAAACTCCATCGTCATGCCCTCGACAAACATACCCCACTTCAACTACGTCGGCGACAGCGTCATCGGGAGCGGGTGCAACCTCGGGGCCGGCACCAAGGTCGCAAACCTCCGGCACGACAACGCGCCGGTGAAGGTCTGCGGGAAGAATACCGGCAGGAGGAAGTTTGGGGCGATCATCGGAGATAACGTCCTCTTCGGCATCAACTGCTCGGTCAACGTCGGAAGCCTCATAGGGAGCAACACCCGCGTGGCCCCCCACTCACTCGTGGAGGGATGCATTGAGGAAGGATCGATCATAAGGTGATCTGATGCAGGCAGTAATATTAGCAGCAGGAGAGGGGAGCCGCCTCCGGCCGCTCACCCGGAGCAAGCCCAAAGCCCTGATCCCGGTTGCAAACCGGCCGATCATCGAGTACGTTATCGACGCCCTGTTAGAGAACGCCATCCGCGATATCGTGGTGGTGGTAGGATACCGCAAGGAGCATGCCATCCGGTACCTCAACGGGCTTGACGCCCCGGTCCAGGTCGTCGTGCAGGAGCGGCAGCTCGGGACAGCTGACGCCCTCCGGGCGGCGAGATCAGAGATAACCGAGGATTTCCTTCTCCTCCCGGGCGACAACTACATAAACGCCGAATCGGTCGCCCGAATCAAGAAGGAGCGAAACGCCATGCTCGTGACCGAGCACCCGAGCCCCTCGAACTTCGGTGTCGTGGTGATCAGGGAGGGCATTGTCCGCGAGATCATCGAGAAGCCCGAGGGCGCCCCGACATTCACGGTATCGACAGGGATATACTCGTTTACACCCGACATATTCTCTTATCTCCATACAAACGAGATCCCCGACGCCCTCTCTGCCATGATCGCATCGGGACATACGATACGCGCGATCCCGGCGGATGACTGGCAGGATGCCATCTACCCCTGGGATCTCCTGAAGCTCAACAGCCGTATGCTCCGGGGGATCCACCCGGAGATCGGCGGGATGGTCGATGCGTCCGTCACCCGCCGGGGGGTGGTGCGTATAGGCACCGGGACGACCATCGGCCCGAACACCGTGATTTATGGGCCTGTAACCATCGGGTGCGACTGTGATATTGGCCCGGACACCGTGATCATGCCCGACTCAAGCATCGGCGACCGGGTGGTGCTTGAGCCCTTCACCTATGTCACCGACTCTATCATAATGGATGACGTCACCATAGGATCCCACTCAAGGATCGTCTCTGCCGTCTTTGGCCAGGGATGCATCCTTGCCGACCACACAACGACATACTCCTCCGCGAGTTACATGGAGGTCGGGGATCGGGTGCTAAAGGAAGAGTTTGGTGCAATCCTCGGCGATGGCGTCCGTGCAGCACCCTTCACAACATTTAAGAACTGTATCGTGGGTAACGGTGTCACCATAGGGGATGGGAAGACAGTGACCGGTCTCATAGGGGATGGTTCGAGGGTGATCTGATGTGTGGAATCTTCGGATACATCGGGAGGCGGGAGGCGACGCCGATCCTGGTCAGGGGATTGAAACGTCTCGAGTACCGGGGCTACGACTCGTTTGGCATCGCGACGATCGGGAGTGCGCTTGAGATCTATAAGAGGACCGGTAGCATATCCGATGGCGAGGCGGGGGCGGCCGGCCTCCGGGGGTCGACCGGCATCGGGCATACCCGCTGGGCCGGTTACGGTGAGCCTACTGCCGTAAACGCCCATCCTCAGATAGACTGTGAAGGGCGGATCGCCATCGTGCATAACGGGGTCATAGAGAATTACAGCGACCTGAAGCGAGACCTTGAGGAGCGGGGCCACGCCTTCCGCTCCGAGACCGATACCGAGGCGATAGCCCACCTCATCGAGGAGCATTACGATGGAGACCTCCTTGCGGCGGTCAACGCTACCCTCCCCCAACTTCAGGGCTCGTATGCCCTCCTCGTGATTACGGAGAACACAGAGAGGATCATCGCCGCCCGAAACTCAAGCCCGGTCGTACTCGGTGTCGGGGATGCAGAGTTCTTTGCCGCATCTGACCTGATGCCTCTCCTCGATCACACCGAGCGCGTGATCTACCTCGATGATGGGGATGTCGCCGATATAACGCCTGACCGCCTCGATATCTACCATGAGGGAGAGAGGGTGGAGCGGCCGGTCGAACTGGTCAACTGGTGCATCGAGGATACCAGGAAGGGCGGGTTTAAACACTATATGCTAAAAGAGATATTTGAACAACCCCAGTCGTTCTACGAGACCATCCGGGCGGGTGTCGATGAGGGCGTGCGGCGGATGCTCCTGGATGCCAGCGAGATCACGCTGGTCGCGTGCGGGACATCCTACCACACCACCCTGGTCTTCAAGTACCTGGCCGAGTCGTTCTGCAACATCCCCGTCCGCATCGAGATGGGTTCCGAGTTCAAGTACTTCACGGGGCCTCTCAGGGGTCTCGTCATAGCGGTCTCTCAGTCCGGTGAGACCACCGATACGATAGCCGCCCTGAACATGGCGAAAGCCCGCAACTGCCCCACGCTCGCCATCACCAACGTCCAGGGGAGTTCGCTGACACGGGTCGCCGACAGAACCCTCCTTATGCGGGCCGGCCCCGAGATCGGCGTCGCCGCTACAAAGTCGTATACGGC
>JAAZIF010000250.1 GCA_012510335.1 Methanomicrobiales archaeon
CAAGCTGCTCATCGGCCCCCTGCCCGTCGAGGATCACCTCGACCTCACTGCTTGCAAGCCGCATCATGCAGTACTGGGCGTATATCGAGAGCGATGCAAACGGCTCATCCTGAGCATATAAGAGCCGGCCGATATCCTCCCAGAGCCCATCCGTATCGGGTGTCACCCGGTGGTTTGTGGCACCCGTCGCCGCAACCACTATATCGATATGCCGGCTCTCGTCGAACCTCTGATCATCAAAACAGACCGAGAAGGTCTTCTGCCGCCCGCCCGCCCCTTCTGCCTGCAGGAGATCTTTTACCAGGAACGTGATCGCGGAAGAGTCGATCCCCCCCGAGAGGCAGGCTCCGGCAGGGACGCCACGTGGGAACCTGAGCCCGACCGAATCGGCCAGGAGATCCCTGAGCCCCCGGGCGGCCTCATCGCCAGCCCCCCCGCCGGCAGCGTTCACCGCAAGGCTCCAGTAGCGCTCCGGCTCCCCGATCCCTTCATCGGAGACGATGATGGAATGAGCCGGCGGGAGCTGAAAGATCCCGTCGTACATGGTATCCCCTGTATGGTCGGCAACCCCCCACGCAAGAAACGTTGCAAGCATCCGGTCGTCCGGCTTCCGGCCGACCGCAGGATGCGCGAGCAGCGCCTTGATCTCTGACGCGAAGAGGAACGACTCCCCGGAAACGGTATAATAAAGCGGTTTTACGCCCAGGCGGTCCCGGGCACAGAAGAGTTCACGGCGACGTTCATCCCATATGGCAAACGCCCACATCCCGTTGAACCGGTGCAGGCAGTCTCTGCCCCACTCCTCGTAGGCGTTCAGGACGGCGCCGGCGTCTGACCTGCCGGGAGCCTCGAGTTCTTCACGGAGTTCGGGGAGGTTGTAGATCCGGCCATCAAAGACGATCCAGAGCGAACCATCCTCGTTTGCCAGCGGCTGCCGGCCTTCGGCGATCGCAAGGCGGCGATGAGAGAGACCGATGGGGCCGGAGGAGTATGCCCCCTCGCCAGCCGGCCCCCGGTGGCGGAGCCGCTCCCCCATGGCCTCGACGAGACCCGCATCCGCCTCCCCCCTGTTTATGACAAACTGCCCGGCTATGCCGCACATACCAGAGATCGATCTCAGCCGTCAGAGCAGGTCTTATCCAGACCCGTGCTGTTTATGTCACAGGAGGGGCAGGGAACTGGCCCGTTCACCACACGGTAAGCGTCTGCGAGGACCGCAGCGTTCGCGAGCAGTCCGGCGATAAGGATCACCTCGAGGATCTCGGCCCGGGTCGCTCCTTTCGCGATCGCAGACTGCATGTGGTACTCGACGCAGTGGCTACACTTGAGCGCGGCACCCACCGCAAGGCTGATCAACTCGATCATCTTCGGTTCGAGCTGGCTCGTCTCCACCACGGCGCCCTTGTAGAGGAGGTGCGATATAAGGATCTCAGGCCGCTCCGACATCCGCTCAAAGATAAGGGGAACCCTGCCATACTCATGCTCGATCTCCCGGAGGAGTTCCCGCGCAATAGCTTCAGATCCCCGCTCCGCGATCCTCGCGGATATCTTCTCAAAATCCATCACTACACCAGTATACCTGTCTCAGAGAAGGGTTTAATCCGTATCAATATGTAATTGCGCATCCGTGATGGCAGTATATCGACGATATCCCCGAGCGCGATGCCCTCAGCTACCTCGAGTGGCCGCAGTTCGTCGGCGTAGAGGTCGTAGGGGAGTTTCACCCGCAGCCCCTCCATCTGGACGGTCACCGGCGTCGGGTGCGTCAGCATGGTGACCTCGTATATCTGCTCCTCCAGGATCGTCATAAGCCGGGGCGGGAAGATGGAGAGCGGATCCCGCGCAAGGTCATCCCGGCGGGCATCCAGTGTGCGGGAGACCTCCTCCACCAGTTCATCGAGCTTCGCGAGCTCCTCCGGGCGCTTGAACCGGTGCATGATACGGCCAACCCCCCCGACGTAGCCCTCGACCGGCGGGTCGGTGATCCGGATCAAAGTCTCCCGTTCAGGAGCCCCGGTCAGGACGATCGGCACGTGGATCCCCCGCCGGAGTGCCGGGAGCTTCTCCCCGATACACTCCTCGAAGTTCCCGAGGGCATAGACAGCGAGGTCGTGCTCGTTGATGATATCCCGCTCCTCGTCGTTGAGGTTTGCTATCCGCTTCCCAAACCCTCGTGCAAGCCCGATCATGTTTGTCTTCGCCCCCGCCCGCCGTAGGTACTCGGCTATGTCGCAGGCAGGGTGCGGTAGGTGGTGGATCTCCAGGCTCGGGCTGACAACCGCGATCTCGGTCCCGACGAGGGGCGCCTCTATCACCTCGCCACCGAGCGGTTTTGCAACCCCCCGTATAAGTTCAATATCATCCCTCGGCACAAACGACTGGAGCACGACATCCTGGGCCATGACGTGTTTCTGCACGACATAACCCCCGAGATCGTCGATCAGATCCATGACCTCATCGTGGCGGTAGACACCGCCCTTATAGGTCACCGGCACAAGTGTCGTCATAGCGTCACCCCCATCCTCTCAAATATCGGTTCTACAGCCGTCTCCACGATATCACCCGGCAGGGTGTCTTCGCTTGCCACATAGTAAAACTTCCCGCCCTTGATGTACTGGCGGCGGACCTTGAACCCCTCGGGGGCGATATACTGGAGCGCGTATATAACATCCTTGTAGAGCGTCTCGCTCGGGTCTGCGATAACCATCTGCTCAAGCTCCTCCTCCCCGGCCACCCCGAGAGGGAGGACTACGGTGAACCGGTCGGGCTGGTCGACGCTCTCCTTCCCGTAACGGGCCCAGAGCCTCTGGAGCAGCGGCGCAAGGTAGGTCTCATCAGCTATATCGAGGACGATCATCTTCTCGCCGATGTTGACGTTTGCGAAGTCGCCGACCCGTATCGCGCGAGGCATGTGGCGCAGGACTCCGGCGGCAATAAAGATCGGCACCCCCGGGTCTGCGTATATATAGAGATGCTCGACCACCTTGACCAGGTCGAGATCCTGGAGCACGTCGGCTGCGATACGCTCATAGACCTCTCTCCCGACTGCATCAGGCGACTCGACCACGAGTTGTTTCAGCTGCGGCATCTACTCTCCCTTGACAAATCCTGATGCAAGCAGGGCAGACCCGACCGCGCCTATGTACTGCGAGTGGGGCGGGACGACGACCTCGGTCTGCAGGAGCTGACCCATCGCGTAGACCAGTCCCTCGATCAGCGAGGTGCCGCCCACCATGATCACCGGCTCCTTTATGTCGATCTCCTGCAACTGCTGTTCAAAGACCTGTTCCGCGACGCTGTGGCAGGCTGCGGCCGCCACATCCTCCCGCGAGCTCCCTGCGGCGAGGGCGTTCACCAGGCTCTGCGTCCCGAATACGATGCAGTAACTGTTCATCGGGACGTTCCTCCCAAGGCCCTTCATGGCAAGCGGCCCGAGCTCGGTGATATCCACGCCGAGGCGCTTTGCGGTCATCTCCAGGAACCGGCCGCTCGCGCCGGCGCATATGCCGCCCATCGTGAAGGTTCCCGGTATGCCGTCGATGACACTGATCGCCTTGTTATCCATACCGCCTATATCGATGACGGTCGATGTACCGTGCTGGTGGTCGGCGAGGTAGACGGCTCCCTTCGAGTTCACCGTCAGCTCCTCCTGGATCAGGTCCGCCTCGAGGTGCTTGCCGACCAGGAACCGCCCGTACCCGGTGGTGCCGATGGCCTGGAGATCCTCACGGGTAACGCCTGCCATCTCAAGCGCATCCGAGACCGCGCTATCGGCGCTCTTGAGCACCTCGGTCGTAGGGTGCCATCCCGTCCCGGCGATCTCGTTATCCTTCATCACGACGGCCTTTGTGGTGCTAGAGCCCGAGTCCACGCCCATCGTGATCCCTGTCTGCTCCTCGCGGGCAAGGAGTGCTCTCCGCCGGGCTATGGTGGTCAGGGCCTCCATCCTTGTGAGAAGGGTTCCTGAGGTCGTCCGCTCGGTGAACGAGTAACTCACCACAGGGAGCTTTGAGTGTCCGGGGATGTAGCGCCGGAGTTCGTTCCTGACGATCGCTGCCTCAGCGCACCGGAAGCATGTGCCTATGAAGACCCCGTCCGCATCCACCTTCCCATCCACGAGGGCCATGCCCCTGGCGATCATAAGTTTCAGGTCGGCGCTCCGGACATCCAGCCCGAACCCCTCGACCGCCCGCTCGACGTCGGCGAGCGCTATGTCGGGGAAGAAGATCTCTGCGCCCACCGCCTCGGCGGCATCATAGATCTCCTTCTGGACGCCGCTGTACTCAGGCCCGCAGGAGAGCTGGGCGATCCGCACCTTCTGGCTCATGCTTCACCCCCGTCAGGGAGACCGGTGAGGAACTTCTTGATGGCGGCGACGAACCGTATGCCTTCCTCATCGCTCGTGGGGTACTTCAGTTCCAGGATCGGTATACCGCTCTGGCGCAGTGAGAAGAGTATCAACTCATCGGTGCGGGCGCATCCCATGCATCCGAACGCAAGGTCAGCGTCGGTGACGATGACCGCGGCCTCCGCCTCCTCGATGAGGGGACCGTAGATCGCCATCCGCCCCCGGACGCCTGACGGCACCTCGACAGCCGCATACTTAAGACCCCGTTTCGGCTCTTCGGGCGTGATCTGCAGGGGCGGGGAGTCGATCCCGGCGGTCTGTATCCTCTCCCTGATACCGAGGGCGGCACCGAGGGGTTTGTGGTTGAACCGGGCCACAAGGTCAGAGAGGATGAGGCTCGTTGCGGGGTAGATAAATACCTTTGCCATTGAATTCAGGACTCCTCGTCTATAAGCTCTTGCAATCGTTGAATATCAAGACCTCGTATCTTCTCCCGCGCCGCCTCCGGCACTGCCTCCCCCCGTTCCAGGGCTTCGAGGCCGCGGGTGATGTAGCGGAGGAGTCGGAACTCCCGCTCGTGGCCGAGGTAACCCGGCCTCGCCCCACCGAGGTTTGCACGGCAACGCCGGGGATCTCCGGGCGGAAACCCGCGGTCCTTGATGAATATGTGATTTGGATCAAACGTTCGTATCTCGGTGATGAGGTGATCGACCGCCTCAGGAGCGCCTGTCACCTGTAGCCCGAAGCATGTCTCTTTGATCAGGACTCCTTCGGAGACCTCGTATGCCCTGAGCGCAAGCTCGCCCGGTGTCATGAACGGGGACTCGACGAAGACATACTTGGTCACTGTACCGACGTAGCCCGGTATGTACTCGGCTATAACTTCACCTCCCTCACGTATACCGTCGCCCCTTCTCGCATCTCTTCAAGTTTCTCCGCATCGAGCACCTTCCCTATGATGTTCGTGCCCGTGAGCGGTTCAGACGTGGGGCCGAACTCGGCGTTCGGCGTGGCACGGACGCCGATCATGCCGGCGCCCCGTCGGGAGTCGTTCGTCATCGCAAGGGTGAACGCCGGCACCTCGCCGGTGGGAACGTTCTCCGGGATGATCCCGATACCTTTCCCGATCTTGGGTTTGAAGAGGGAGACATCCTCAAACTGGAAGACAAGCGGCATCTTCCCGACGTCGTGGAGCTTGAGCCCTGTCGCCTCACGAAAGATCGTGACCGATCTTGGTGCCGCCGCCTCGTCGAGGGTGATGTTTATGACGGTATCGGGCGATTCTGTTGCGACCTGGACTGTGCCGGCGGCGAGCACCTCAAGCGTCGTCGCCGGGGTCTGGCCGATCACCACCCGGTCGCCGCCGGTCTCATCGGTGGTGAGGGCGACATCCCGCCGGGCGGCAACCGCCTCTGCCTCTTCAAGCGAAAGCCCTATCAGGTCGAACTTCTCTGGTTCGGCTCTGATGGTGAGGAGATCGCCGTCCCTGGCAAACCGCGCGAGCTCGATGCCCTGTATCACCCGACCGACGACGGTATGCGCCGCGCTTGCCGATACGCCCTGGGTGTAGATGTAGACTGCCCCTCCGGACTTGCCGGCGGTCCTGACCGTGATGGTTCCCTCAAGCCTCGGACCTGAGAACTCCATCGGAACCTTCGTCGGAACCAGGTGCGTATCGACAGCATGGGTGCTTGTCGACCGGCCTACCTGGAACCGGCCTTCTTTCACGGATAGGAGGAAGTGTTCGACGCTCCTTGCGGTTTTAGTATCGATACCCTCGTCGCCCCAGCCCTGCACCGCGACCTCCATGTATGAGACGATCTGCATGCCGTCCTCGAGAGGGAAGTCCCCGTCCCGGGTGATGACCGCATGCGTCCGATCGGCACGCCTGAGTATCCGCTCGATTGTGGTGATCCGGTCGCCTGCCCCTATGCGGTCGAGCACCCCTCTGCCGGTGACGACCCTGCCGATGACGCCGCCGTCTGCCGCGCCTCCATGATCGGCGGTATGGCGCATGCGCGCGAATATCAGGTAAGACCGGGCGGGGTCGTAGCCGCCGCACCCCAGGATGACGTCGCCGCGCTCGTAGCGGCCAGGTCTCCGCGCTGGCCGCACTCCTGACTCAAACGGCCCAAAGGCTGCTGCGTAGCGATCCTGCCAGTGTAGTCTGAGCTGTCCGGCAAGATCCGGTCGAGAAAGCCGCAAAACCAGCGCCGGATCCGCCACCTCGACGATCATCTCACCAGCCGTGGTGACGAGCCTGATCTCCTGCGATTCTGCCTTCTCCTCAAGCACCGGTCTGATGACAGCGGCGCTGCACCCGGGATCCCGGTCGGGAAGGAGGTCAGAGAGCCGGGATCCCTTCGGAACCTGAACGCGCCTTTTGTCCAGGAGAACCTCAATCATCCGCACCTCAGGGGGCTTCTGTCCCCATCACCCTCCGCTCCTCCTCGGTGAGGTGGGCAAGCACTTCCTCGGTCGGTCCCATCTTTATGATCTTTCCTCCCCGCATCAGGGCCACCCGGTCGCAGATATCCCTGACAAAATCCATATCGTGCGAGACGACGATGAACGTCTCATCCATCTCCTCGCGGGCATTGAGGATTGAGTGTTTCACATCGATCTTTGTGATTGGATCCATCGTGCCGGTCGGTTCATCAAGAACCACAAGCAGGGGCTCGCGGATGAGAACCTGGGCAAGCGCTACCCGGTGCTTCTCCCCTTCGGAGAGCTGATCGGGGTAGCGCTCCAGGATCTCCTGGCTTTTTTCGGGCGTAAACCCGGCCATCCCGAGGGTTATGATAGCCTTTCGCATGGCGAGTTCCTTCGGGAACTCGAGTCCGATGGCGTCGGTGAGGTTATCCAGGACCGTCCTGTGCGGGTAGAGGTCGTACTCCTGGTGGAGGAGGCCGATGTAGCCTTTCGCGCGCCCCCGGTGCTCGATTCCGGGTTTCGTCATGTCGATCCAGCCATCCCCGATCCGGATGTTCATCTCTCCGCTGGTGGGCTCCAGGATCCCCGATATGATACGGGAGAGCGTGGTCTTTCCGGCACCGCTCTTCCCGATGATCCCGAAGATCTCCTGTTCGTTGACGTCGAATGAGACGGTATTGACGGCTCTTACAACGCCCCGGTCGACCGAGAGGTAGCGCTTGACCACGTCCCGGGCGATCACGAGCTTCTCGCCGAGATCCGCTGCCTGGTACTGGGCCGTGTCGCTGTAGTCCTGCATGAACCGGTCGATAACCTCGTCCGGGGCTCCGATAGCCAGGATTTCCCCGTTCTCGAGGAGGATAGCGCGGTCAGCGACATCTTCGATGACGCTTGAGAAGTGGGATGTGACCACCATCGCCATGTCATTCATCTGTGCGCTCTCTATGAGCATCCGGTGGACGAGCGTTGCGGTCTCAGGATCGAGGGTGCCGGTCGGCTCATCCGCATAGAGCATGAACGGGTTCTTGGCGAGCTGCCGGGCGAGCACCACCCGCTGCTTCTCGCCGCCGGAGAGATCCCGGGCGATATGCATCATCCGGTGGGAGAGCCTGACCTGGTCGATGAGGTCGGCGGCCCTGCCGATCGCCTTCTCGCTAGGGTATCCGATATCATCGAGTGCCCGCAGGACGTTCTCTATCACACGGTCGTCGCCGTAGAGGGCGAAGGTCCGCTGGAACATGATAGCGGTCCGTCGCATGATCCGCCGTTTCATCGGCGCGCTCTCTTCTTTCCAGAAATCTACATCCGCGGGTTTGAGATCCCCGCCGCAGAAAGGGCATGGTTTCCCGGCCTCGCCTGGAACCCCGACGTAGTCGCACGCATCGCAGGCAGCGATATGATAGATGATCGAACCTCGTGTCGGGGGCTGGTCCACGCCCCGCATAAGGTGCATAAGAACGGTCTTGCCGGCTCCGCTTCTCCCGATAATGCCGACTGTTTCTCCCTCTGCTATCTCGAAGCTTATGTCCTTGAGCGCAATGCTCCCATTGAACTCCATGCAGAGGTCTTTCACCGTAATGAGTGGGGCCATTTTGAGATCCTCGTTAAACTAATCTTCTTCTGGTATCATATTAGGGTTTATATTGTTACACTTTTTTCCGGCTGTCGTGGTATCTTTGAGAAGTTCTGCAACGATACCAGGCACCTCGCTGATATCCTGTATCACGAGGTTGGTGTTCGCATAGAGGATGCCGGGTTTTGAGTCTGACTGCTGTTCGGTGAGTATCGCCAGATCTGCTCTCTGGAACGCCTTTAGATCGTTGATAGCATCCCCTATCATAACAACCTTGTCATAATGTTCCTGGAGCTCCTCCACGATCTGGGCCTTCATCGAGGGGGTGGCGACGCCGTAGATGCGTTCCCGGGGTATGCCGAGGTAATCACCCATCCGTTCAAGTTTGGTGACGCGATCCCCGGATGCTATGTATACGGGGACGCCCATCCTGTGCAATCCGCTGACGGCCTCCCGCGCACCCCGGAACGGTCTCCCCCCGGTCGTCACAGTGAACTCGACGCCGGGGAGATCCAGATTCAGTATGACTCCGCTGTTCACGGCGACGACTGTTTCTTGCTTGCAGCAGTTCCAGACCTTCCTGATGCAGGCCTGCATATCGCTGATGCGGGCCTGCCGGTCGGTGTAGAGGACGTCAGCGACATCGTCTGCCGGGATGATCCGCCGGGAGCAGGAGATCCCAAACCCGATCGACTGTTCCAGGAGGTAGTCGGAGAGGAGCTGGTCTGGCGGCGCATCGATGACGTCCCGGGAGCGGAGGTGGAGGAGTACGAGGACTCTACCCTCGGCTGCGAAAGCGAGGGGTATTGTCTCGACCTCGATCAGCATCTCACCGCGGAGGAGGTCGCGCGCTACGCGATAGGTTCTGAGCAGTGTACCTGCGCTATCAAATACAACGGCAACCGACATTTGTTTTCACGTCAATAAATCTATGTAGTCACTGGTCATCTCTTGAATAGAGATCTATGTTACTGAGTGAGACGGCAGAAAGCATAAAGAATATGGAGATCCGGGGGGCCGGCAGGATCGCCCGGGCGGCGGTGAGGGCACTGGCTGATTTCGCCGGCAATCTCGATATATCCGACCCCGAGGCCTTCAAGCAGGAGATGCAGGGGGCGGCAGAAGTGCTCACCTCGACCCGCCCGACGGCCGTCTCACTCCCGAACGCCGTCAGGTATGTTATGCGCGCCCTGGACTCGTTTGAGTCTGTGGAGGAGTGCCGGGCGGCGATCTCTCTCCGGGCGGCGGAGTTCGTCGATCACTCAGAGCATGCGCTCGGGTGGATTGCAGAGATCGGGGCGCGGCATATATCCGATGGCGATGTTATACTGACACACTGCAACTCCGAGGCGGCTCTAGGGTGTATCCTTGAGGCACACCGGCAGGGAAAGGAGATCGAGGTCTACGCGACCGAGGTGCGGCCGAGGGGCCAGGGGCTCATAACGATCAGGGCCCTGAACGATGCCGGGATCCGCACAAACTATATCGTCGACTCGGCGGTCCGCTACTTCATC
>JAAZIF010000251.1 GCA_012510335.1 Methanomicrobiales archaeon
AGGTATTTGTTACCCTTTATTATCTTCACCGTCAACTCTGACATGCCGTTATACATATCCGCCTCGAAGGATAAAAATAGTATTTCTGGGTTAACTCAGTTGTTCCCCGACGGTATTGTGGTAGTGCCCCGGTACATAACTGTTGATCGGGTATGGAGGGATCGAGCGAATGGCATTGAGCAGCGACACATGTTCATGGCAAAAGAATCGCGCGACGAAGTTCCTCCCCCACCCACGGGCGGAAGCGATCAACCTGGAATACCTTCGACTGCGCCGGACCGGAACCCATCCATCCACCTTTTTTTGGGAGGAGCGCTAAACAGTAAGTGATCAGGAGTGACCGAGACGAAAATGGGACCGGGAAGCGCCGGCGGGCTTTCCATAAACACAATCCACACAATGGACTGCATTGAGGGCATGCAGCACCTCCCGGCAGGCTCGATCGATATCATAGTCACATCGCCGCCCTACAACATAGGGAAGGGTTACAGCACCTACGACGACAGATTACCCCGGGAGGACTACCTCGACTGGATGGAGGAGGTTGCCGTAGCGGCCGCACGGGTTCTCGCCGGCGACGGTTCGTTCTTCCTCAACGTCGGCGGCAAACCCAGTGACCCCTGGGTTCCCTTCGACGTCGCCCGCCGGTTCCGCCCGCACTTTGCGCTGCAGAACGTCATCCACTGGGTAAAGTCGATCGCCATCGAGAGGGATGATGTAGGAAACTACGAAAACATAACCGGCGATATCGCCGTCGGCCATTACCAGCCGGTGAACAGCCCCCGCTACCTGAGCCAGTGCCACGAACACATCTTCCACTTCACGAAGAAGGGTGACGTGACGCTCGACAAACTCGGCGTAGGCGTCCCCTACCAGGACAAGAGCAACATAGGGAGGTGGAAGGCGGCGGAGCAGGATCTCCGCGACAGGGGGAACACCTGGTTCATCCCCTACCGGACCATCCGCTCCTCCCGGCCCCACCCGACCACATACCCGGTGAAACTCCCTGAGATGTGCATCAGGCTCCACGGCTGCCGCCCGGGAACGCTCGTCCTGGATCCCTTCATGGGCATCGGGAGCACAGCACTCGCGGCGATCGCGCTCGGCGTGGACTACATCGGGTTTGAGATCGACCCCGCCTACCGGGAGATCGCAGAGGCCAGGATCGCCGAAGTGCGCAGCCAGAGACAATCTGACCTCTCTTCCTATCTCAGTCCTTCGGGGCGGGACTGATGAATACCCTCGTCCCCTTCGCCCTCGCCCTCGCTGTGATAACCGCCGCGTCGCTCCGGTACCGTCTCCCCCCGTTCCTCACCCTGATCGGGGCATCCGTCCTCTTCGGCCTCCTTTCCGGCATGCCGGCGGAGATGATCATACCGGCGATAACGGGCGGCGCAGGCAGGATCTTCTCCGTCCTCGGGGTGGTCATCTTCTGTGGGGTCGGGATCGCCCAGGTTCTCCGCGAAAGCGGCCTCGTAGCAGATATCGTAGCGAGCATACGAGGGCTTGTCCGCCGCCCCCTTGTTACCGCAGGGGCAGCCGGCTACCTCCTCTCCGTCCCGCTGATGTGTGGCATCACGTCGTTTGTCATCCTCGCCCCCATACTCACTCACCTGCAGACTGACCGGCAGGCATCCCGGACTCTCCTCTACTGCGCAGGGGTTGCGGGGATGATATCATACGTGCTCCTCTATCCTGCCCTCGTAGTCTACTCCACCATAACAACCCTCGACCTCTTCCCCGGCCGGCCCTGGGAGGCGAACCTCATCGCCCTCCCGTTATCCCTCCTGATCCTCGCCGGACTCCTCCTTCTCCTGCGGGCCCGCATGCAGCCCACGGCAGAACCGGCGACCACCACGGGCTGGAAGCGCCGCGCCTGGCTCCCGTTTGGCGTCATCATGCTTATGCTCGCAGTTGGGTCTCTGGTTCCCCCGCTTCATCTCCTCGCAGACATCAACCTGGCTCTCATCGCCGGGCTCCTCTGCGCCCTCGCTATAGTTCCCGGGGATGCCCGGGAGAGGGGGCTTTCCCGGGGGACGAAGAACGCCGGGATCATCATATTCGACCTCGCCGGTGCCGGAGCGTTTGGTAGCGTTATCGCGGCAAGCGCGTTTCCTGTTGATGTTGCCGCGCTGGTCCAGGGCGTCCTCCCCATAACACTCCTGCCGTTTGTCATAGCCGCCCTGCTGCAGGCGGCACAGGGGTCGAGGGTAGTCACAGCGACCGTCACATCCACCATACTCGCCACCATCCCTGCAGTTCTCGCGATCAATCCGCTCGCCCTGGTTCTCATGATCTCTGCGGGGGCGTTCATGTTCTCCTACGTGAGCGACCCTTTCTTCTGGGTGCTCAAGAGGGTGACCGATGACGAATTCTCAGGGGTCGTGCAGAACTACACACTCCCGCTCTCGGCGGCGGGTCTTGTCACTCTCGTAGCGGCGCTGGCCGTCGAGGCATTGTCATAAAAAAGAGATGCCCGGGTCCGTTCACGGTATCGTGTGAGAGAGTGCCGGGATGGCGCTCTGGTTGGAGAAGGTCTCCTCGTAGCCGTCCGGGAACCGGACCAGTGTCAGGTCCGGGGAGAAGTCCGGGTTCACCAGCGGTGCAAACCAGTAGCGGTTGAGCATCTCCTGCGCCCCGGTGAAGTCGATTTCCGGTGTGGAGTAGGTGGTTTCATCATCGGTCTTCCGGATCTTTGCAAAACCCTGAACCGAGAATCTGGCGGCGTTACTCTCAGCCGAAATCACCGTTACAGGCGCCCCGGTAGCCTCCTCAAGCGCGGACTTCAGCTCCTGCTCAGGTTCGGCGATCCTGAAGAAGACGGCGATTCTCTCGATCCACGAGAGGCTATACCTGAAGGTTATATCTGCGTCCCCGTCATCGTCCACAAGTATCCGTAGCTCTTCAGCGCTGAAGGCGCTCGCCGGAACCGCCATGAATGCCAGGACAAGGAGGGAGGCGACCAGAATTCCGCGTTTCATCTTTATGCCTCATCTCTCCTGTTGTCCGCTTGCGGATATAAATATTTTGAACAGATGGCCGCCTGCGGCAACCGGTCACCCCGTGTTTCCCGTGCTGGCGGGTACCGTCAATGCACCTGCAGCCAGAGGTGCAGGTCACGGTAACTGGCAGCGATATGATCGCTGCGGTCGTCTGGAGGCGCCTCCTTGAAGAGGAGAAACTCAAGCCTGTTTATCTCTGGATCCATGATCCTGAAGGTGTAAGGCTGCTCTACGGTCTGGTCATGCGGCACCGTGACGGAAAACCGGTCAAGGAGTGCCGCAGAGTCGATCACCACCTGGTCTGTCGCGTCATCGAGCCTGGCCCGCACGGCAAACGTCTCCACCGTGTAGGTTATATCCTGTTGCTCCCGGTTCCCGATGCCGATGATGACCGTCTGCGGGGTTCGGGACATGAACTCGGTCGGGTAGCCGGCTGCCTTCCCCCCCGGCCCGAGGATATAGAACTCGGTGAACTTCTCCCCCACCGCGGGCGAGAGGATGATATGGACCGTCGCCCCGGCGGCCACAAGAACAATAGCGATAAGGGCGATGCTCAGGATCTGCCCCGCCCGGGACATAGGATCGCCAGGAGATCCCTCCTTTGCTGTGGCAGAGATCGTATCGATGCGTATCTCGTGCCGGCAGGGCAGTGTAGCAGGCCTTGCGGCGATGCAGGATGTCCTCCGGGGGGGAAGGGCAGGGCCGG
>JAAZIF010000002.1 GCA_012510335.1 Methanomicrobiales archaeon
CCTGGAGTTCCTTGACCAGCGACTCAGATGGCTGGTAGCCGGGCTTCAGCACGATGAAGGCCTTGACGATCATACCCCGGATGAGATCCGGTGACCCGACGACCGCCGACTCCTGGACAGCCGGGTGTTCCATGAGCGCGCTCTCCACCTCGAACGGCCCGATGCGATAACCGGAAGACTTGATGACGTCATCGTCACGTCCAACGAACCAGAAGTAGCCGTCCTCGTCCATGTATGCTTTATCACCGGTATAGTAGAACCCATTCTGGAACGCCTCCTGGTTCGCCTCGGGGCTGTCCAGGTACTCCACGAAGAGCCCGACCGGGCGGGGGTTGAGCCCGATGGCGATCCTTCCTTCTTCGCCCGGGGTGACGGGGTTTCCATCGTCATCATGGAGCTCGATATGCCAGCCGGGGGAGGGCTTGCCCATGGAACCGGACTTATGCTCCATGCAGGGGAATATGGCTATGCAACAGACGGTCTCGGTCTGGCCGTACCCCTCGCAGATGAGCTGCCCGGTGCCGTATTGCCAGACGCGGATCACCTCGGGGTTCAGGGGCTCGCCGGCGCTGCAGCAGTGCCGGAGATCCCGGAAGTCGAACTTATCGAGGTCGGCGAGGATCAGCATCCGGTAGACCGTCGGCGGTGCGCAGAACGTGGTTACCTCGTACTTCTCCATCATCGGGAGAAGCTCGGTCGCCGAGAATTTCCCTCTGACGTCGTAGATGAATATGCAGGTTCCGGCGACCCACTGGCCGAAGATCTTGCCCCAGGCACACTTCGCCCATCCGGTGTCTGAGAAGGTCAGGTGAAGGTCGTTTACCGTGACGTCCTGCCAGAGTGATGCGGTCACGATGTGCCCGAGCGGGTAGGAGTGGTCATGCAGCACCATCTTGGGCTCACCGGTGGTGCCGGAGGTGAAATAAATCAGCATCGGATCGGTCGACCGGGTTCTTCTCGCAACCGGCATGCTGACCTTGCGGCGCGAGACCGGTGCGGGGTAATCGAGTTCATGCAGGTAACTTGCCCAGCCTGCCCGCTTCCCATCCACCAGGAAGAGGGTGTCGAGCAGCGGGCAGGCGTCGGTGATCTCGTCGACCTTTTCGGCATTCTCGCAGTCTGTTATGATCATCCTGAACTTCCCGACCCGGATACGGTATTTGATATCCTTCGGGGTCAGCATCGTCGGGCAGGGGCAGAATACCGCCCCGAGTTTGGTGAGCGCTATAACAAAGATCCACCACTCGGGGATCCTCGGGAGCATCAGCATGACCCGGTCGCCCTTCTTGATGCCGTACTTCAGCAGGATGTTTGCGGCACCGTTGGAGAGGTTCTTGAGATCGCGAAAAGAGTATTTCTTCTCCTCCCCGTGCTGGTCCACCCAGATCATCGCCAGTTTATTCCGGTCCCGCTCAGCCCACCGGTCGATGACGTCGTACCCAAAATTAAAGTACTCAGGGACTTCGATCGAGAAGTTGGCGCATGCAACGTCGTAGTCGGTCATATTGTATCCCGGACCGCTTGCGGGCGGGATCGCCGCCGAGACCATGGCCTGCGCGCTGCTGCCTGATGCACCGTCAAGATGCACGATGCAGAGATCGTTGAGCCATTCGGACCGTGACATCCCGAGAGAACCGCAGATTTTGTCGATCTGTTTCACCAGATCATCATCCATTGTGACCGAGTATCGCACCATGCCCATATGGTTCGGTGGTGCAGGATATCACCTTTTTGATTTAC
>JAAZIF010000252.1 GCA_012510335.1 Methanomicrobiales archaeon
CGGGGATGGTTTGTGGCCCCGATGAGGAGGACTCCGTTCTTCACGAAACTGATCTGGTCGATGTTCTTCAGGAGCATGTTCACCGCACGCTTCATCGCGCCGTGGTCATCGCTGACCCGGGTCTTTGCGACAAAATCAAACTCATCGATGAAGAGGATGCAGGGAGCGAGTCTCTTTGCGAGATCAAAGATCCGGTCGATGTTCTTCGAGGTCTCGCCCAGGTACTGGGAGGTGATCATAGCAAGACGGACCTCGAGCACCGGCATGTGAAGTTCCCGGGACATAGCAAGCGCGAGCGATGTCTTACCGGTGCCCGGCGGGCCGACGAAGAGGAATCGCCCGAACTCGTAGATCCTCTGCTGCTTCAAGAAATTCCGGTGCTCAAGGGCGACACCGATCTTCTTTATGCCCTCCTCCTGCCGGGGTGTGCAGACCAGGTTATCGAGTGTAGACTCGACCTCATCCGGGGCGCTGATGATTATCAGGTCACGCGCCTCCCGCATCTCCTCGTCCCCCCCGATGATCCTGGAGACCTTCGCCTCTATGTACTCCTTTGTATCCTCAAACCGGGGACTCTTCGCCAGAACGTCCCGGTACCTGACCTGGACGCCGTCTTTTCCTTCAAAAAAATAGGCCAGGGCGGGGTTCTCCCGGACCAGCGGCTCCCCGCCTTTCTTGAGGAACCATCCCGCCGCTGCGTCGAGAGAGGGGAGGCTCAGGCGCTGCCCGAACTCGTCGTAGCCGACGAACGGGTTTCGGCGGACGGTCTGGAAGACAGCGTCCGGGGCGCCGAGCACCTTCTTGATCGCTCCCTCGCTCACGTTCAGCGGGCGCTTCACCTCAGGGTTCCCGCCGATCCCGGCGCCAAAGAACTCCCGGCAACGCGGGTGAAGGTCGTTGATGCCGAGATCCTGGTTCCGATTGAATATCTCTGCGGTGAGCAGGAGCTCCATGACTGCGAGGACGTCACGCGTACCCGTTTCGGTGGTCATATCTACGAACTGACATATAGGCGCGCGACATCAATAAGCGTATCTCACCCTGTGGTGACCTCGCAGCCGTCAGCCGTGACGATCAGGGTATGCTCAGCCTGCGAGACGAAGGAGCCCGGGATGTCGTTTAACACCGGGAAGGGGTGGAGTATACCGGACCGCACCAGGTTCATAAGCCCTATATCGACCTTGTCGCCCGGAACCCACCGGCGGGCGAACGGGAGCCCCCTCTGCGGCCGTGCCGTCTCAAGCACCCGCTTTGCTGAGGGGAGGCGGGCTGGGCGGGCCGCGATCTGCTGGTAGATCTCCACGCGCGCCGCTTCGGAGATCCTCCCCGACCCCGTGGTGGCGAAAGGCTCGATCGCAAAGACCATGCCCTCCTCTATGATCGCCCCGCCGCTCATCGCGATATTCGGTATGGTTGGCTTTGCGTGGAGATCGTAGTGGCCGAGACCGTGACCGGTGAGGTTTGCGACCGGTATGTACCCATGTTCTTCTATGGTTGCCTGGACGGCCGTCCCGATCTCCCCGGCGGTTGTGCCCGGGCGGACGATGGCGATCGCCGCATCGAGGGCCGCCCGGGACGCCTCCACGAGTCCTGCGTGGTTACCGAGGTCGACGGTCAGGGCGGTGTCGGCGATGTAGCCGTCGATATGCACCCCCAGGTCGACCTTGACGAGGTCGCCCGCGGAGAATATCCGTTCGTCCCCGGGCATGGCGGTGTCGTGGGCCGCGGCCTCGTTGAAGGAGACGTTGAGGGGGAACGCGAGACCCGCACCCTCATCTATCACCATCGCTTCTGTCTCTTCAACCATCTCAAGGAGGCCTGCCCCCACCCTCACTAGTCCGGCACCCCGGTGGAGCACTCTCTGTGCCAGCGCCCCCGCCTCACGGTAAGCGTCGTAGACATCATCGTCCATGATCATACAATCAGCTCCTCTCCGTATTGGGTGAACCGGTCAAACCCGGTCTCTGTCACCGCGCCCATATCCTCAAGGCGGACGCCGCCGGTCCCGGGGTAGTATAGGCCGGGCTCGATCGTGATGACGTTTCCGGCGGCTAGCGCCCCTCCCCCGGGGCCGAGCGACGGTTCTTCATGCACCTCAAGGCCGACACCGTGGCCGAGGCTGTGGATGAACCCCTGCGTGCCGCTCTCGTAGCCGCGGTCGTGGAAGAGATCCACAACCGCCTGATAGAGATCGGCCCCGGGGACGCCGGCGCGGACGCGCGATGCGCTGAGAGCCTTTGCGTCCCGGACGGCCTCGTACATCTCCCTGATCGCGGGGGAAGGCTCGCCCTTCACCACCGTCCGGGTCATGTCGGCGTGGTAGCCGGTGAGTTCATCCTGC
>JAAZIF010000024.1 GCA_012510335.1 Methanomicrobiales archaeon
CACCCCCGATCTCGTAGAACTCCCGGACCTTCGAGACCACGGCAGCACGCAGGAAGCCGGCCCGGGAGAGGATCGCTTCAAGCGTCTCGCCAGAGACCACCCCCAGGTTGAACTCCTCGCGGGCCTTTGCGCTCCCTACGCGGATCTTCGGTCCCTTATATGTCAGGGTAACCCCGGTATCGTCGTACCTGACCCGCAGCGCCTCGTCGGTCTCCCTGAAATCGCGGTTGGGGGCGTTGTAATAGACGTCCCGCTCCTGCTGCTTCGCGGTCATCCGCACCCCCTGCCGACTGAGTCGGGCCCGGAGCCTCTCCGGGTCCAGAACAGCAAACTTTGCCTCTACCTCAAGCATGAGACCCCTCACCGCGCTGTCTCGTCTGGATCTGCCATCTCCTGCCGGATCAGGTCTCTCTCTCTCACCGCGGCGGCGAGTAGGGCGCCGTTTCCCAGGTGTTCCGCGGATGTGATCGCCTGCCCGGTAAGCATCAGGGCCGCATCATAATCCCCCCGGTGGTGGTACCGGATCCCGAGCTCCAGGCTCAGGTCCGCGGCCCTCGCGTAGTCCTGAGCGTTGAAGTAGTGGCAGACGAGCGATAGGAGGGCGTGCGGCCTTATGAGGAGGCGGTGCATGAGCCTCTCAAAACATTCCGCGGCCCTGGCGTTGAGGGAGACCTTCTCGTCTGCGGAGAGTTTTTGCCGGCAGTGTTCCTGCAGGAGAGAGTGCGCGAAGGCGTACCCTCCTCCGGGGAGCCTCCGGAATATGGTGCTCCCCTGCATCTGTTCTATCACCGACGCCTCATCCAGCCCCTGGATGCCGGGTATGCACGCCATGACCGGCACCGGGAACGGGGGGATCAGCACAGAGAACGCCTCCGCCCACGCCCGCCGGAACTCAGGGATCGCGGCAAAAGCCATCTCCGCCGGGTCACCGCCACCGGCGAGCAGATCCCGTATGTTATCAGGAGAGGGATCGAGGCCGCGGTTTCGCAGCGTGTTGAAGCAGGCCACAAGGCTGAACGGATCTCCCCGGGCCTCCGCGAGGAGGGCCGCGGTCGCTTCATCAAGGGGGAGATCAAACCGCTTCAGTCCCATCTCCTGGATCTCATGGCCCCGCATCCCGGAGAGCGGCACGAGAGGGGCGCCGCGATCGCGGATCTCTTCATACCCGCTCTCGTCCCGGCAGGTGAAGGCGAGGAGGATGCCGGGCGGGAGGTCGCGCGCGATATCCAGGAGGAGACGGCGGTCAGGACGCGAGGCCAGGTGGGCATCATCCAGCAGGATCGCCGCAATGCGGCCGAACCCGGCCATCAGCCACCCGAGCTCGCGGAGTAGCTCTAAATGCGCCTCGCGCACCCGATCATACTCGACCTCGGGCGACCGGGCGAAGACGCCGATGATCTCCTCACCGGTCTTCGGGAGCAGACCGACCGGCTCCACCGGGGCGGCATACTTCTCGAGCAGATCATTGGCATACCTGACCGCCTCCTTCATACCCTCACTCACGAAGAGATCCTGGAACCAGCCCGATGCGGCATGCAACTGCAGGTCATAGAGCAGTTTGCGAAACGCGGAGAATATCATCCTCGGGGGTTCGAAGATCTCCGCCCTGATAACGAGAGACCCGGGACCGCCGGGGCGGTCCTGCAGGTCGTACTTGAGCCAGTTTAAGAGAGAACTCTTCCCTATGCCAGGCGGGCCGGAGATCATAACCGCCTGCCCATGCTTCTCTGCCCGATTGAGAAGAGCCAGGATGCGTTCGCGCTCCTCGTGCCGGCCGCAGAACTCCTCAGGGGGACAGGGGGCGTAAGGAACGCCCTCCACCCACCGCCACATCCCATCCATAATCTCGCCCATTCACCATCGAGCTCGATCATACTTAAGATTTGGGCAGGGTGTAAACCCGGTTTCCCGGGCATACGACGCTGCCGGCAGCCCCGCAGGGTAAATACCGCCCCGTCCCGGGAAACCTGTGCTCCCTAAGACGGCGTACATCCCACCGGCAACCCCGCAGAGATAAATACCATTCCATCCAACCTGAATGGAGCAACAGGTATGTGTTCTGGAGGTGCGCAAAGACGCACCGGCACAATCCTGCAATCTTTGGGTGAACGGTATGGCACTTCAGGAAGGAGATTTTATCAGGCTAAGTTACACCGGTCGCGCCGGTGAGAAGATCTTCGACACCACAGACGAGGAGACCGCGAAGAAGGGGGAGATCTATGAACCGATGGCGGAGTATGGTCCGGTCATCATCCGTCTGGGGAGCCACCACATAATCCTCGGTCTCGAGGACGAGCTTATAGGAAAAGAGGTTGGCGCCGAGGGGGAGGTCGAAGTCCCGCCCGAGAAGGCATTCGGGGCGCACGACGATCAGCACGTGAGTTCAGTCCGCACCACGCAGTTCCGCGAGAAACCGAGGCGCGGGATGCGGGTGAAGGTCGAAGGTCATGAAGGGCTGGTCGTCAATGTCGTCGGGAGGCGCGCGGTCGTCGACTTCAACCACCCGCTCGCTGGAAAGACACTGCATTACTCTTACAGGATCCTCGATAAGATCGAAGACCCTATCGAGCAGATCCAGGGCCTGACTAAACTCTACTCCGGCAGGATCGATATCGGCATAACAATCACCGATGGTACGCTTGAATTTGCGCTCCCTCCCGCTATAATATACGATCGGCGCTGGACAAACTGGCGGGGCACGCTCATCCGCGAGATGTTTGAGTACTATCCTGATATCGAGAACGTCGTTATGAAAGAGGCGTTCCCGCGCCCGGAAGAGATGAAAACAGCTCAAAAAACCCCTGAGGCTGAGGAGTAGACCCTGTTTTTTTCATCGGGCTCTTCCCTGAGGCATCCGGTTCCGGACCTGCCCATCGGTGCTGCAGCCTGGAGCAGGAATGCCGGGAGCATGGATTCAACGCTGTTTTTGCAGATGATAGTAGAGAGCAAAGACTGAGTGCGCTGACCTATCGAATTTATACCTCGTGCTGGAATAAAGAGGGTTAGATGATTCAGGTAAGTGAACCTATTGTACAGACGAAGGGGCTCCGCTTTCATCCCGGGCCTAAAGACAGGGGACTTCCTGCTTCGCCCCTTCAACCCCAAAAGTTAAATAAAGTATTTAATTTTTAGACGTCTAAGCTTCAGTATGTCTGTCCGGGATCCGGAGATCTCCCTGAGCGGACTCCATGTTGATTTTGCGGCTGGAAGCGGTGGCACGAGAGGATCTGGGGGCGGTCTCAAGCACTCCGGGGTGTGCGTGGCCCTCTGTGCTGCATGCCTCCTTCTCCTCATACTCTGCATGAGATCCGGGGATATGCCGGCACCTGAGGGCCTGTATCCCATCGTGGGCCTTGCCGGGCTCTTCGGGCCAGAGAGGTTCTCATTCTTCAGGCGCTTGAGGAGGAAGGACGCCCCCGGTGACGATGAGCCCTCCCCACCGGGTGCAGAAGAAGAGCCCGTGGAGGTGCCTCCGGAGGGGGACTCCCTGGATGATATAAACATCCTCGAGCAGATCGATGACATCCCTGAGGTATCCAATTTACCCGGGGAGACAACTCCTTCTCCACCAGAACCTGACCCTCGGCCCGGGCCCCTGAGTGACGAGGAACTCATGGAGTTGCTCGGGCTCATGGATGGGGATGAAGAACCGCCTCCCGCGATCATCGTGGAGGGCGAACCGGAGCCTGCAGTCGAAGACCGCCCGACGGAGATGCTCATAGATGACCTCGGTAGCGATGATGCCGGGGTCAGGGAGCGTGCCGCCGATACCATCGTCGAACG
>JAAZIF010000253.1 GCA_012510335.1 Methanomicrobiales archaeon
GAGCAGGAGCCCGGCCACCGCCGGCATGTAATCCGCGACACCGGTGATCGAGGCATGCGCCCGGTGGGAGGCCCCGAAGGCGTCGTTGACGTATATATCGGCGAGGCCTGCGAGAGCCCCTGCATAGGCCGGATCGTCTGCCCGTTCCTCCGGGTGGAACCTCAGGTTCTCAAGGAGGACGATATCCCCGGCGCTCATCCTGGCGACCGCATTCTCGACCTCAGGGCCGATGCTGTCCGGAAGTGCAAGGACCGGCCGGCCGAGGAGTGCCGAGAGCCGGTCTGCCACGGGGGCGAGGCGCAGCCCCTCAACAACCACACCCTCCGGCCGGCCAAGGTGGGAGCAGAGGATGACCCGTGCGCCGCGATCACAGAGGTAGCGGATCGTCGGCAGGCTGGCCCTGATTCGGGTATCATCGGCGATTGAGCCGTCTTCATTGAGCGGTACATTGAGATCGGCACGGACGAGCACCCTCTTCCCGGATACCTCTATGTCCTGGATGGTCTTCTTCCGCCTGCTTGCAACGGTCTGCATCTTCTGTATACCTCCCTGGGCAGCGGGGAAGGGGTCAGGAACCATTCAAACCCGTGCCTGGCCGATCCCCGCAGTATTACGGTGCTTCAGTGCATGCCCGCGTTGGCATATATAATGTTCGCCAGCGAAATACACAATCATCATTTAGCTTAAAAGCTCCCGTAGAAGTGCAATGGTAGAGTTGATCCTGCTGCGGCACGGCGAGAGCCTCTGGAACAGGGAAGGCCGGTTCACGGGCTGGACCGACGTAGACCTCTCACCCCAGGGTATCGAGGAAGCCCACCGGGCGGCGGCGCTCCTCGAAGAAGGCGGGTATACGTTTTGCGTTGCCTGGACATCGGTCCTGAAGCGGGCGATCCGGACGCTCTGGATCGTCATGGATGACCTCGATCTTATGTACGTCCCGGTGCATCGGACGTGGCGGCTGAATGAGAAGAGTTACGGCGCCCTGCAGGGCTTAAATAAGCAGGAGACCGCCCGGGAGTATGGTGCGGAGCAGGTGCATCTCTGGCGCCGAGCATACGACGTGCAGCCACCGCCGCTCCCGTGGGGCGACCCCCGGCACCCGCGGTTTGACCCCCGCTACGCCGGCATGGATCCCGAAAGCCTGCCGGCGACCGAATCCCTGCAGGATACACTCAGGCGGGTTCTCCCCTGCTGGGATGGTGGGATCTCGGCGGACCTGAGAAAGGGTCCGGTCCTTATCGCCGCTCACGGAAACAGCCTCCGCGCCCTGATCAAGCACCTTGACGGCGTCCCGGACGATGAGATCGCGAACCTCAACATCCCCACCGGCTATCCCCTCATCTACGAGCTGGATAGTGACCTGAAGGCGGTCAGGCACTACTACCTCGGCGACCCGGAGGAGATCGCTGCGGCCGCACGGGGCGTGGCCCGACAGGCCGGACCGGGGCGATAAAAAGCCGGATCCGCGAGGAATCCTGGAGATACTTCCCTGCCCGCCGGGCGGGGGAAGATCATATATACCATCCTGCTTGAGGTGCCCCCTGTCTAACAGGGGTGAAGTCTCATGAAGAGGATTGCCATAAATGGGTTCGGGCGGATCGGGCGAAAGACCCTCTACAATTACATTACCGATACGCCGGGAAACATAGAGATCGTCGCGGTCAACGATCCAAACCCGACGGAAGAGCTCGCTTACCTGATGAAGTACGACTCGGTACACGGGCGGGCGCCATTTCCGGTCGAGGCGGGGCCTGAGCATATAAGGTTCGGGTCAAAGGAGGTGCAGGTTCTGCATGATAGAGATCCTGAGCGCCTCCCGTGGAGCGACCTCGGTGTGGATATGGTGCTTGAGTGTACTGGCCACTTCACCGAACGGGCGGGCTCGGCAAAGCACATCGTTGCCGGGGCTAAACGGGTCGTCATAAGCGCACCCTCGCCCGATGCAGACCTTACGGTAGTGCTCGGCGTCAACGAGGGATCGTATGACCCAGAGAAGCACACCGTAATATCAAATGCATCCTGCACCACGAACGCGCTTGCGCCGGCGGCAAAGGTGCTCAACGATGCGTTCGGCGTTGAGCGGCTTATGGCGACAGCGATCCACGCCTACACATCCACCCAGGCGCTGGTCGACCGCGCCACAAAGAGACCCCGCCGGGGGCGTGCCGCGGCTGTCTCGCTCATCCCGACGACGACCGGGGCTGCCGTCGCCACCACCCGCGTCCTCCCCGAACTTGCCGGAAAGATGGACGCGATAGCGATCCGCGCCCCCATCCCCGATGGATCGGTCATCGACATCGCCGCGGAACTGAAGCAGGAGACGACGGGTGATGCGGTGAACGCCGCTATGAAGCAGGCAGCAGGGGGGCAGATGAAGGGCTACCTCGCCTACACCGATGATCCGATCGTCTCTGCTGATATTATAGGCGATCCGCACTCCGGGGTCGTGGACGGGCGGTCGACAGGCGTCGCCGGCGGCCGGATGGCCCGGGTTCTGGTCTGGTACGACAACGAGTTTGCTTACGCAAAGCGGATGGTCGATATCGCCTCTTACATGGTATCCCGGGAGTGATTGATATGGTAAAGCTGGTCTTCTTTGACCTCGATGCACACGAACAGGACGTGGTCCGCGATGCCTTCGCCCGCGAGAGCGGCTACGATATAGACCTGCATGACGGACCCCTCACGAGTGAAAACACATCCCTCGCCCGTAGCGCCGATGGGATCGGCATATTTGTCACATCGCACGTCACCCGCGAGATCCTCGATCGCTTGCCGAACCTGAAGGTGATAGCCGCCATGTCCACCGGGTTTGACCACATCGACGTGGACGCCTGCCGGGAGAGGAACATCGCCGTCTGCAACGTGCCGTCCTACGGAGAATCGAC
>JAAZIF010000254.1 GCA_012510335.1 Methanomicrobiales archaeon
TCACCGAGTCCGGCGTATACGCGGTCTACGGCGGGATGCCCGAGGGCGAGCAGATCATCGGGAACGTCGAGAAACTCATCGGCATCGTCCGGGATCTCCAGGAGGGCGGGAGCGGCCCGGGCGAGATCGTCAGGGAACTTGAGATCTGCATCGAGGGTGAGGAACGGGAGGGGGAGGCGCAGCCCGACATCGCGTCGTCAGATGCCGTCGCGGTCATGACGGTCCACGCATCAAAGGGGCTTGAGTTCCCGGTCGTCGTCGTCCCCGACCTCTCGGAGCTGCCCAGGCCCGAGGCCTCCACGATCATCATCGAGGAGGGAATGCGCCTCGGTGTAAGGATAGCAGATCCCGGGAATGACCACGAGCGCAGGGATACACCCATCCTCTCGGTCCTCAAGGCCGAGGCGCGGGAGAAGGACGAGGCTGAGCGAAAACGGCTCTTCTACGTGGCGTTGACCCGGGCACGGGACCACCTGGTTCTCTGCGGCGTTATGCCTGACGATGTGCCGGAGAGTATAGCGGCGTGCAGAACCAGGACCGACTGGCTCGCCTGCTGCCTCGACCTCAGCGGCGACGTATGCGCGACGGGCAGGGTTCTCCTGCCCGGAGAGGATCGGCCGCTCGAGATCGGGATCTGCACCGCGCCAGACGCCATACCGGCGGAGATCAGGACGGCTGCGCCGGTTCTACTCACTATTCCCGGCGATCTCCGGCCGGTTGCAGAGCCCTCCCTGCCCCCCGAGGCACCCCGGGAGGAGGGGCGCGTCTACTCGGTCAGCGAGATCGGGAGGTATGTACGAGGGGCGGATGAGGATGCGCGGATCCGGGGCCTGATCATCCACGAGGTCTTCCGGGGCCGCGATCCGGCGGCAGTGCTCCGGCGCTACGGGATCGACGACGCTCGTCTGGCCCGGGAGTCTGCCCGGCTCTACGAGGAGTTCCTGGGGTCGCCGATGGTGCAGGGCGCGGAGAGCGATCACCGTGAGGTGCCGTTCCGGGCAGAGATCGGCGGGGTGATCTTTGCCGGGTTCATCGACCGGCTACTGCAGCGGCCGGACGGCACCTGGATCCTCATCGACTACAAGACCGGCCGGGTGGATGAGAGGGATCTCCCGGCGAAGGTCAGGGAGCACGCCCCCCAGATGGCGGTCTACCGCAGGGCTGCAGAGGGGATCCTTGGCGGACCGGTCAGGGCCTGCCTCTACTTCACCGATATCGGTCGCTTCGTCGAGGTGCCGGCGGATGATGAAGAGGTCTTTGATGCGCTGCTGCAGGTGATCGGGGGGCTCTGATGGGGCTTCCTGTTCACCACCCCGCCGGCCGGGGAGTGGTGCGGTCTATTCCCTGGAGTTCGACCCCATAAAAGAGTATTGCGGCCTGGAGCCGGCAGTGATCACACTCAGTCGATCCTGATCGCCTTGCCTCGGGAGAACCTGACCTCCAGGACGCCGTGCTTGTATCTCGACTGCATGGAATCAGCGTCCACAACCGGCATCTTCACCGAGGTCAGCTGGCTGCCGCCGGCGATGATCGTCAGGGTGCCATCGACGAGTGACAGGTGGATGCTCTCCCTCTCAATGCCCGGGAGATCGACCGCCACTGTAACATCGTCGTCGGTCGCGTACATCTCTGCTATGGGCTCAAGGGTTCCCTCAGAGGATGGTTCCTCAGGCGCCGGCGGCTCTCCCTCTACCGGTCTCCCTGCATCGTGGATGACTATCTTAAAGCCGTATGCAAACGACCTGTTCGGGTCTCCCTGTTCTTTTAGCCCCTGCTCCATGAGGCGTTTCATCAGTTCGTTGAGCTGCTGGAAGATATCCGCATGCCTGTCACTCATGTGTATCACTGTTCTTTCCGGTTTCTCCTGGTGATGAGGATGCCCGATGGACGGGCTCCCCCATCAGAACGCCATACCGGCCTGCGGCAATGGACGTTCGGTCCTGGTCTTCAACTCTCTGGTAAGACGCCTGATCTCGCCGAAATCCTTCTTCCTCTGGTAGACGGCATCCTTCAGGGCCTGCACGAGATCCCTGACCTCCTGCTCGGTCTTCTCGGTCTCCCGCATCCTTGCGCGGTTGGCCGCCGAGATGGCCTCTTCTAGCGTCGAGCGCTGCTCCTGGTTGTAGAGGATCTGCCACGAGTGGCGTTCGGCCTCCTCCAGACGGTCGAGATCGAGTGTGCCTCTCACGCGGGAGAGAGCGTCCTCGAAGTGTTTCTCCGTGATCATCACGTTGCCGATCGCCTGGCGCCGGTCATCCTCACTCTTCCCGGCTGTCAGGGCGATGAACTCGCGCATGGCGGAGATCTTTGCCTCGCGGACCAGTGCCTCGATATCGGCCCCGACGTAACCCTCGGTCCTCTCGACCAGTCTGTCGATATCAACGTCGCTTGCGAGGATATCCCTGTTCCTGAGGTATACCTCGAAGATCTTCTTTCTGCCTTCCCGGTCCGGCGGCGGGACGTATATCATACGGTCCAATCGGCCGGGGCGAAGCAGCGCATCGTCCAGCATGTCAGGGCGGTTGGTAGCGCCGAGAACCACGACATTGTTGAGTTCCTCAAGGCCGTCGAGTTCTGTCAGGATCTGGCTTACCACACTTTCAGTTACGTGTGACGATCCTATATAAGTTCCGCGCTTTGGCATGAGTGCATCAATCTCGTCGAAAAAGATAATCGCAGGCGCTGCTTGCCTCGCTTTCCGGAATACCTGGCGGACACCGCGTTCTGACTCCCCGACCCATTTTGAGAGGAGCTCCGGGCCTTTTACGGATATAAAATTGCTCTCGCTCTCGTTCGCGACAGCCTTTGCAAGGAGGGTCTTGCCCGTTCCAGGGGGCCCGAAGAGAAGGATCCCACGGGGCGGTTCGGTCTCCAGGGCGTCGAAGATCTCCGGAAATTTGAGCGGCCATTCAACGGCCTCCGCAAGCTCGGCCTTGACATCCTCAAGACCCCCAACATCCTCCCATTTGACATCGGGGATCTCTACGAGCACCTCGCGCATCGCGCTGGGCTCGACATGTTTATGCGCTTCGAGGAAGTCCTCGTTCGTCACCCGGAGCTCGTCGATGATCTCGGCCGGGATCTCCTCCTCGATCTTGATGTGCGGTATGACCCGGCGGAGCGCGTGCATCGCCGCCTCCTTTGCGAGAAGCGCGATATCGGCGCCGACGAAGCCGTGCGTGGATCTGGAATACTCGTTTAAGTCCACGTCCTCGGCGAGCGGCATGCCGCGTGTGTGGATCTGGAAGATCTGCTGCCGGCCTTTGGTGTCCGGTATGCCGACCTCGATCTCGCGGTCGAACCTGCCGCCGCGCCGGAGGGCGGGGTCGATGATGTCCGGGAGGTTCGTTGCGGCTATGACCACAACCTGCCCCCGGGTCTTCAGGCCGTCCATCAGCGCCAGGAGCTGGGCGACGACGCGGCGCTCGACCTCCCCCTTCACCTCCTCACGCTTGGGCGCGATCGAGTCGATCTCGTCGATGAATACGATCGAGGGTGCATTCTCCTGCGCCTCCTCAAAGACCTCCCGGAGCCGCTCCTCGGACTCGCCGTAGTACTTGCTCATGATCTCGGGGCCTGAGAGGGTGATGAAGTGAGCGTCCACCTCGTTTGCCACCGCTTTTGCGATCAGGGTCTTCCCCGTCCCCGGCGGGCCGTAGAGGAGGACACCCTTCGGGGGCTCGATACCGAGGCGCTCGAAGAGTTCGGGGTGGCGGAGCGGGAGCTCGATCATCTCACGGACGAGCTGGAGTTCGCGGTCGAGGCCGCCTATATCCTCATAGTGGACATCGGTCGCTGCCTCCCGCCGTCCCTTCTCGGGCTCGTAAGGGGTCTCCTTCAGCTCGATCTCGGTGCTGTCGGTGACGATGGCAATGCCCTTCGGGGTCACCCGTGCGATGGCGAACGTGAGCGGGTTTCCGAGGATGCTTACCCGGATGTGCTGCCCCTCGGTGACCGGACGGCCACGGAGGAGCCTGCCCAGGTACTGCTCCCCGCCGACCAGGCGGATGGGCTGGGTCGGCTGGATGGTCACTTTTTTTGCGTACCCGGCCTCGGTCTTCCTTATCCTGACCTTGTCATCGATCCCGGCCCCGACGTTGCTCCGGGTGCTTCCGTCGATCCGGAGGACTGCCCTGCCGGTGTCCTGCGGGAACCCCTGCCAGACGAGCGTCGCCGCCTTCTGGCGCCCGGCGACCTCGATGACGTCGCCGCTGACGAGGTCGAGCGCCTTCATGGCATCGGTGCTCAGCCTGGCGATCCCACGTCCGGCGTCCTCGTGGGCCGCCTCCTTTATGGTCACCTCAATATAATCATTATCAGCCATTTGAACGGTCTCCTTTGTTACACTTACCTATGGTAAGTGTTATCTAATATATAATAGCTTCTATCATACACCCCTGCTGCTACACTGGATAACCCCCATTTCGGTAACGATGTAATCCATCTTTACGTCGTTCTTATCGGCGGGGATGCTCTCCGCCTGCTGGCAGGAGAACGCGATGCCGATCTTAAGCAGGTGCGGATACCGGCAGAGGAAGCGGTCGTAGTAGCCGGCGCCGTAACCGAGACGGTTTCCTCCGGAATCGAATGCGAGCATCGGTATGACGACCACCTGGACATCTTCGGGGCGGGCCGGGAGTTCGTGCCCCAGGGGTTCGGGCACGCTGAACGTGCTCGGGACGAGGAGAGAGGGGTCGGGCAGGTACGAGAGGCGGAGGCTACAGGTCTCCCGCTCGATTATGGGGACGACGACCCGCACGCCCCGCCTGTTTAAGTCACGGATGAACTCTTTCGTCTCGACCTCGGGAACCTTTGAGGCATAGACCATTACGGTCTCAAAACCGTTCACGAGGTCGAGAAGCCTTCTTCCGATGACCCTGCTGAGTATGGATACCCGGGATTCGGGGATGAGGGATCGGGCCTCCTTTGCCTGCAGGCGGAGGGCCGCCTTTGTCTGGCTCATTACAGGGAGTTTTGAACAAAACATCAGATAAAACATACATACCCGGGGCCGGGTTATGGCGGACCAGGCCCGCCCCGGGGTTGACGAGCGCGGCCTACTCCATCCCGCAGACATCCCGGAACAGGCGCAGGGATGAAGCGAGAACCCTTGTCTTCCCGATCATGGCAGCGATGAGGAGGGTATCGAGGATCTCGTCGCGGGAGGCGCCTTCTTTCATGGCGGCCCCTATGTGGACCTTCAGGCAGCTGTCAGCCCCGGCTGCGGCCGCGGCCGCGATGGAGATCAGCTCCGCGGTCTTTGTGTCGAGGGATTCTGGGCGGGATGTCCGGTAATCAGCGATGGTCGCGAGCGCGAATATATCGGGCCGATCCCGGAGTATGGTAAAGATGAACGGCACAATGCCGAGCATCTCTTTCACCTCTTCCACGATCTCGTCGCCAATATCATCTGCATGGAGAAGGAACTCGTCTATGATCTTCTCGGTCTCTGGTTTCATCGATCAGTCCTCAGAGAGAGTTATGGAGAGGAAACACAATAATGGTGCGGCTTTGGATCCGGGGGCCGCGTGAGGGATACAAAGAGGATCCCTGGCGCCCCCTCTGGTGCGCGGAGGAGGCTCCTGAGAAATAATAAGGGAACCCGGCATGCCCCTAAAAGTTGAAGTGCCGGCCCACGATCTTTAGCGCGCAGTAGTCCCCGCACATCGTGCAGGCATCGGCATCGGCCGGCATCCGCTCGTCCCTGATCTTTTTGGCGCGCCCGGGGTTGATCGCGACGGCAAACTGCCGCTCCCAGTCGAGATCCCGGCGGGCGTGCCCCATCTCAAGGTCGGCATCCCTCTTCCTGAGTTTGATCATATCGCCGACGTGGGCGGCGATCCTAGAGCTCATAACACCCTCGTAGACCTCCTCTGGGGTGGGGAGGGCCAGGTGTTCTGCCGGCGTCACGTAGCATATGAAGTCGGCGCCGTAGGAGGAGGAGAGCGCGGCACCGATCGCGGCCACCCGGTCATCGTAGCCGGGTGCGATATCGGTCACGAGCGGCCCGAGCATGTAGAAGGGTCTCCGGTTCGTGACCCGCTTCTGCAGGACGACGTTCGTCTCGATCTCGTCGACCGGTATATGCCCCGGCCCCTCGATGATCGTCTGCAAATCCGCTGCATGCGCCTTATCAGCGAGTTCAGCGTTGATGAGCAGCTCCTGGATCTGGGCACGGTCGGTGGCGTCATGGACCGCGCCCGCCCGCATACCGTTGCCGAACGAGAGGGTGACCTCGTGCTCCTTTAAGATCTCGACCAGGTAGTCGAACTCCGAGTAGAGGGGGTTTTCCTTCTCGTTGTGGAGCATCCACGCGGTCATGAAGGCCCCGCCCCGGGAGACGAGCCCGCCGTGCCGCCCCTGGTTCTGCAGGCGCTTCATCGTCTCATAGTTGATCCCGGTGTGGATCGCCATGAAGTTGGTCCCGAGCTTCGCCTGCTCAGCTGTTATCCGGAAGAGGTCATCCTCCTCCATATGGACGACCGCCCCATGCTTCCGGGCGGCCTCGATGAACGCCTGGTAGAGCGGGACCGACCCGACCGAGAGACTGGTCGCCTCGATGACCCGGCGCCGTATCTCCAGGAAATCCCCGCCGGTGGAGAGTTCCATCAGCGTATCGGCGCCGGCGAGCTCGGCCTGCCGGGTCTTCTCGATCTCCATATCGATATCCACTATATCAGACGATGTCCCGATGCTCGCGTTGACCTTGGTCCGCAGCCCCTCCCCGATACCGCAGATCTTCACCTTCCGGTATGGGGAGATGGGGATGACGATCTGCCCTCCGGCCACCCCACGCCGTACAAAATCTTCGGTTACACCCTCCGCTGCTGCGACGATCCGCATCTCTTCGGTGACAACGCCGCGCTGTGCGTCTTTTATGAGACCCATGACAGTATGGTTGGGAGAAAGATATGATAAAGACTTGTTTTTCAAAACCGGGCTAAAATACGCTTGATATCTCAACAAATAAACTTGATTTACACTTATTCAGGTGCGGTTTCTTAGCCGGAAAGCCAAGGCTTACAAGAAATAGGGGAGCATCACTATACCATCCGGTGATCACTTGCACGTCAATTTCGGAGGTTTTGTCCCGATCAGCACCGTCGACTGGCGAGGGAGGGCTGCCTGCACCGTATTCCTCAGGGGGTGCCCCGCGCGATGCTTCTACTGTCACAACTCCGCCATCCAGGGCGGCGGAGACCTCCGTGACGCGGACGAGATCCTCGATATGATCAGGAGCTCACGGGTGATAGCAGGTGCCGTGGTCTTCTCGGGCGGGGAGCCGACCTTCCAGGGGCCGGCACTGATCCACCTCGCCGCCGCCGCACAAAAGATGGGACTCTCCGTCGGGCTGCATACAAACGGTATGTTCCCCCGCGTCATCGAGGCGCTGCTCGAGGAGCGCCTGGTGAATATGATCGCGCTCGACATCAAGACCACCTGGGAGCGCTACGACGACCTCCTGGGCGCGGCCGCCGTCGATGCGGTGAAGGCATCGCTTGCCGCCTGCAGGCGGGCAAAGACCGACGGCAGCCTCGGTTCGTGCCAGGCGGTGGTGACCCTCTTCCGGGGCCGCGAAGAAGACCTCCCCGCGATCGCAGAGGCTACCCTGGGGCTGGATCTCGTGCTCCAGCAGGGGGTGGCCCCGGGCTTTGACCCCCTGGCCCGGCAGGAACTCGAGGCTCTTGCAGCACCGCTCGGCCGGAAGGTCTGGATACGGACCCGGGAGGATGGCGAGGTTGGCTACGACCCGGAACAAGAATGATCCGGGTGAGGCCAACCATAATATCATCAGGCGCGCAAAAGCTCAATAGAACTATCTGTTGCGACCGATCGCAACCAATGCATAGCCGGCCTGGATCCCCGGCACGGTCCGCTGTTTCTGAATATAACACAATAAGGTAAATCCTGAAATACGATGGAGTAAACCTGATGAAAGTCATTGGAATCGTTGGCATGCCGGCAAGCGGGAAGGGGGAGGTATCAAGGATCGCCCGGGATCTCGGGATCCCGGTAGTGGTCATGGGTGATGCGATACGGATGCGAGCGGCCCGGATCGGGCTTTCAGCCACGGACGCGAACCTTGGCGCGATCTCGAGGGAACTTCGCTCAGACCTCGGCATGGACGCCATCGCCCGGATCACAATCCCCCTCATCGAGACCACCGCCGCGCCGGTGGTTCTGGTGGATGGCATCAGGGGAGACCATGAGGTGGCGGCGTTCCGGGAGCGCTTCCCCGACTTTCTGCTCATCGGGATCGTCTCATCGTTTGAGACGCGATATGCGAGGCTCGCCGGCCGGGGGCGGTCCGACGACTCCCTCACCGCCGAAGACCTCCGGGCCCGCGACGAGCGGGAGCTCGGGTGGGGGCTTTTGCAGGCTCTTGCGCAGGCAGATCACACGATCGTAAACGAGGGCACGCTCGAAGAATTTGCCAGAGAGACCCGGGATCTGCTCAAGCGCCTGGGAGGGATGGAATGAGTCTTGACCCGTACTTCTCGTCCTCATCGAAAGTCTGGGCGGAGCGGGACTGGGTCTTTGAGATCGAGGATCTCGGGTATGCCGGGTGGGAGATCGTCGCTGACGGGAACTACCGCCTGGAGA
>JAAZIF010000255.1 GCA_012510335.1 Methanomicrobiales archaeon
ATCCGGGATATGGCGATGGAGTCGTCACTCTCCGCTATCGGTATCGCTGATCTCAATGGATACCTGACCTACGCCAACCGGGCGCTCGCTGATATGAGGGGACTCACCGATCCCCGTGACCTCCTCGGGCGCCACGTCTCCGAACTCTGGGTAGACCCCGAGAAGATCCGGGGGGTTCTCAGGACACTTGCCGACCAGGATAAGTTCACCGGAGAACTGGTAGGCAGGAGGAGCGACGGAACAGAGTTTGTCGCTCACGTGACCGTGAACTTCGTCACCGGGCAGGCCGGGGAACCGGTCTGCATCATGGCCACTGCCACCGATATCACCGGGAAGCGGCGCATGGAAGAGGCGCTCCGGGAGAGCGAGGAGCGCTACCGGACGCTTGTGGAGTCAGCGCCGGATGCCATATTCCTTCTCAGCAGGGATGGGGATATCCTCTATCTAAGCAGTGCCGGCGGCCGCCTCTTCGGGGTTGACCCGGAGACCCTGCAAGGGCGAAATATCAGGGAACTCTTCCCGCCAGATATTGTAGAGAAATGGCTTGAGACAATCCAGGGGGTGGCCGATTCAAGAACAGGACCGGTCACCGGGGAGACACTGCTGCCCGAGGAATACGGCAACACCTGGCTTGAGACACGCCTCATCCCGATGATGGAGGGGGAGGGTTTCGTAAAATCCGTGCTCGGGATCAGCCGGGACATCACAGGATGGAAGCGTGCGGAGGAGCAGCTCCGCCTCCAGGCCCAGGTGCTCAGGCAGGTGGATGACGCCGTGATCGCGGTCGACCTGGAAGGGCGGATCACATACTTGAACCTGGCCGCAGAACGGCTCTACGGCGTCCCCTCAAGTGAGGCTCCCGGCAAACCCAGCACGGAGGTCTTCACCTACGAATGGCTCCACCCGGACGACAAAGAGGAGGTCTGGCTTGCCCTTCGGGATACCGGAATCTGGCACGGCGTCACCATCCACCGAAAACTTGACGGAGAGGCCATATTCGTCGATGCCACCCTCAGCGTCCTCGAAGGCGATCATGGAGAGGTTGCCGGGGTGCTCTGTTCCTTCCGTGACATAACCGAGCAGAGGCGTGCGGAGATCGAACTCCGGATCAAGGATATGGCGATAGCATCATCGCTCTCCAGCATCATCCTCGTCAACCTCGATGGGAGGATCATATACGCAAACCGGGCCTTCCACGCCATGGCCGGGTGGGAGCAGGAGAAGGACGTCGTTGGGACAACGGTCTCAGCGCTCTGGGCCGATCCGGAGGAGGAAAAGCAGGTCTGGGAAGAGATACTCCGGAGCGGCGCCTGGTACGGGGAGACGATGAACCGGCGGCGGGACGGCACGGTCTTTCCCATACAGCTTGCCATCTCCACCGTCACCGACGAGTCGGGGAGAGCGCTCTGTTTGATGGGCTCCGGGATCGATATAAGCCAGCGGAAGGAGGCCGAGCAGGATCTCCGGATAAAGGATATGGCGATGGAGTCGTCGCTATCCGGCATCGTCCTCACTGATCTTGATGGGAGGATCATATACGTAAACCAGGCCACCCTCGCCATGAACAGGTGGGAGCATAAGGAGGATATCATCGGAGAGTCGATCTCGGTGCTCTGGGCCGACCTGGAGGAGAGAGAGCGAGTCCGGGAGGAGGTCTTCCGGAGCGGTGCCTGGTACGGGGAGGTGATGAACCGGCGGCGGGACGGTACGACCTTTCCCCTGCAGCTTGCCCTCTCCACCGTCACCGACGAGTCGGGGAGAGCGCTCTGCCTGATGGGTTCCGGGATCGATATAAGCCAGCAGAAGGAGATCGAGAAGGATCTCCGGGTCCACGATATGGCGGTGGCATCCTCGCTCACCGCGTTTACGATCTCTGATCTGGGCGGCCGCCTGATCTATGTCAACCAGGCATTCCTCTCCCTGTGGGGCTACGACTCCGACACCGAGGTTCTCGGGAGATCGGCTACCATACTCTGGCAGGATGAAGAGGATGCTGCAAATGTTATCCAGGAGATCATTGATTCCGGGAGGTACATCAGAGAGCGGATCGGGAGGCGCCGGGACGGCACGAAGATTTGTGTCAGGTTCTCCGGAAACATGGTCAGGGATGATGCCGGGGCTCCGATCTGCCTCACGGCCTCGATAGCAGATATCACCGACCTGAAGCGGACCAAGGAGGATATACGGGCTCGCAACCGGGAGCTCTCAATCTTAAATCAGATCATCAGCGAACTGACATCCGCGGTCGATATCGATGAGGCGCTGAAGGGCGTGCTTGCGACAACCATCTCCCTCCTCGATCTCGCGGGCGGCGGGATCTACCTGGTAAAGCTGGATCAGCAGAGCGCGCGGCTCGTCTGCGTACAGAACCTGCCGGAAGACTTCCCGGGGCATGCATACATCCCCGATATCACCATGCCTCCGTATGCAGATGTATTCGTGGATGGAAACGCCATCTTCACCTGTGACCGGGAGGAGGGCGATCTACCCCCGCATGCCACCATACCGATCGTGGCGCCTGGAGGGGTTATAGGATCGCTGAACCTGATACCCCACGGCCGCAAAGAGTTCACCGGCAATGACCGGCCTCTCCTCGTGGCCATCGGAAGGGGGATCGGGCGTTCACTTGAGCGCACGCTCCTGATCCAGCAGCTTGAGAAGGCACAGCGTGAGGCAAACCTCTACCTCGATATCCTCAGCCACGATATAAGGAACGCGGAGAACATCTCTGGCCTCTACACCGACCTCCTCATCGATGCACTCGAAGGAGAGGCTAAGGGGTACGCGCAGAGAATCCGGAACAGCATAAGGAAGAGTATCGAGATCTTACGGAACGTCTCGACGATCCGGCGGATCCACCACGAATCGGCCACGCTCGCGCCGATCGATCTTGATGAGGTGATCCAGGGTGAGATAGGGATCTTCTCTGAGATCACCTTCCACTACGAGGGAACCGATCTCGCTGTCATGGCAGACCCGCTCCTCACCGAGGTCTTCACAAACCTCATCGGGAACGCCGTCAAGTTCGGGGGGGCAGCGGTCGAGGTCACCATCAGGGTGGAGAAGAGCGGCGACGATGTCCTGGTATCGGTCGAGGACACCGGACCGGGGGTTCCTGACGAGATGAAGGAGGTCGTGTTCATGCGGTTCAGGAAGAACATGAGCCATAAGAGCGGCCAGGGCATCGGCCTCTACATAACCCGGATGCTTATCGAGCGTTACGGCGGCCGGATCCGGGTCGATGACCGGGTGCCGGGGCACCCGGAGGGTGGCGCGGCGTTCCGGTTCACCCTGAAACGAGCGTGAAAAAAGGGTTCAGAAGAACGACCAGATGAGGATCCCGGCGGAGGCGGCCATGAGCACCGCAAACGCGGCTGTATTCCAGGCGAGGATCTTGCGGCCGTCGAGGACGCTGACCGGGAGCATGTTGAAGGTCGCGATCATCGCGTTGACCCGGAGCCCGACGAGACCCACAACTGTGAGGAGCCCGCCGCCTAGGAGCATGAGGGCCGCAAACGGTATGCAGAGGACAAGATTTGTGATCGGCCCTGCCGCTGATATCCTCCCGTTCTCGGCTCGCGTGGCGTTCCCGTAGACGTAGGTCGCCCCCGGCGCAGCAAAGACGACACCCACAAACGCCGCCATCACCACGGCGACGAGGAGCATCAGGTTATCCTTCTTAAACTCCGCCCAGTAGCCGCAGCGCATAGCGGCGAACTTATGTGCCAGCTCGTGGAGGACGAAGGCGACCCCTACCGTGATGAGGGAGAGCGCAAAGAAGAAGAGGAGTCCGCTGATGTTCGCTCCCTTGACGAAGATCAGTGTGAAAGCGATCGATATGGCGAGCCACGCGATGAGGAGATCCCGGCGCTCGCGTGGCGGTATCTTTTCAAGCATCCTGTATCAGGTTTGTGCCGGCAACGATAATATCCTTCGCCTCAAAGGCCAGCAAGGTTATTCCCGGCCGCGGTCAATCATGGAGTATGTCCCTTGACGCCGTCAGGAGTGAGATCCAGAAGATCGATGAAGCGATCATCGATCTCGTTATAGAGCGGCAGAGGCTTGCGGAGCGGATCGCCCGCCTCAAGCAGGAGAGCGGTCTTCCCATCCGCGACGACGGGCAGCGCAAGATTGTCCTCGACCGGGCCATTGCCCATGCCGGGAAGCAGATCGATCCGACCGTCGTCCGGAGAATCTTTGAGCTCCTTATCGGTATGAACGAGGAGCGACAGCGGGAATATGCCGGCCCGGAAAAAAGAGATTAAGGAGTGATCATCGTCCCGACACCCTCGTCGGTGAAGAGCTCGAGGAGGAGGTTGTGCTCCTTGTTGCCGTTCACGACGTGGGCGTTTGCAACACCGCTCCTGACCGCCTTCATACAGCCCTCAAGTTTCGGGATCATGCCTCCGGCGATCGTCCCGTCGCTGATCATAGTCTCAGCATCGGAGAGCGCCAGGCGGCGGTAGACCATCGTCCTGTCGGCGTTCATCACCCCGTCGACATCGGTGAGGTTGAACAGCTTGAACGCGCGAAGGGCGATAGCGATCTCGGCTGCCGCGGTATCGGCGTTGATGTTCAGGCTCCCGCCCTCTCGATCGAGGGCAATCGGCGCCACCACCGGTATGTAACCCTGGGCGAGGAGGCAGTGGAGAACCTCGGGGTCGACCTCCTCGATCTCGCCGACCCTGCCGAGGTCAACCTCCTGGACGACATCTCCGACCTTCACCCGCTGCGGATCCATCTTCCGGGCTATGAGGAGGTTTGCGTCGTTCCCTGATATCCCGACCGCCCGGGTGCCGCAGCTCGATATGAGGGAGACGATCCCGTCGTTGATCTTGCCGACGAGAACCATCTGGGCGATCTCGAGTGTCTC
>JAAZIF010000256.1 GCA_012510335.1 Methanomicrobiales archaeon
GAGAATGAGTGCTCTATCCAATATAATTCAGTTCTTCCCGGCCCCGGGCCTCCTCGGCTTCCTGGATCGCAGCTATGGCCTGCTCCATATCCTCCGCACGCTCCTGCAGGAAGGTATGGTCGACCTCGATTCCGAGCAGGCTGGAGAGAACCGCTAAAAGACTGTCGGCGCTTCTTGGATCGACGATATACCCGCTCGTCTCTCCCATAAGGCAGATCCCCTCAATCCCCCGCACCTCACCGAGGCCGAGCAGGAGGCCCGATGCCCCCACGATCACCCCGCCCATCCCGGCGTTCTCAAACGACCCCCCGGCCGCCTCCACCTCAGGCCGGAGGTGCTCCATATTTACCGCCGAGAGAACCCTCGGGTTCTCGACCAGGTGTCCGACGCCATAGCCCCCGAGGGCGTAGATCCGCCGGACACCCAGGTCTTCGGCGATATCCAGGTAACTCTCGGTCAGGATATAGTGTCCCTCCGCCGAGGTGCTCTGAAAATCCCCCACGAGAAATAGGATCGCCTTCCCGTCCTTCTCGCAACGGTAGATCTCGTTGCAGACGAGCTTGGTGACGCCATGATCACCAACAATCACCTGCGGCGGGAAGTGGAGCGAGTATATCTCCGCTATCAGCTCACCCTCGAGCTCATCAATAAGGTGGTCGGCAACCAGTTTCCCGACGTGCCCGACGCCGGGCAGCCCTTCGATCAGGATCGGTGCCTCGATCTCATCTTCCCGGTAAAAGTTCACGGTGACGTGTTCCATCTGCGTAGAATCCTCCTGTATCTTCCGTATCTATCCTCTGGTGAAAAACGTGCCGGATGGGCCGGCCGCGTCGGCCGGCCGCAGACCGGGCAGACCGAAGAGAGTGTATACCGCCGGTCATGCGGACAGCGGCGTATGCGGTTGCTCATACCCTCTTATCCGGCCTTCTGTCTCCGGATAAATTTGCCTGTCCCGCCTGCCCGCTCAACCACGCCTACGGCGGCATTCGCCGCCTTCTCGATCGCCCGCTCGGCCGTCTTATAATCAGGCGCCGTCACTTTTATCCGGTATTTCGGAGCCCCGACGTATATCAGGTCGATCTCGACATTCTCGATCTTTGGCTGCGCACTACGGAGCGCCCGCCTGATCACGTTGACCCCATCGGGGCGTGGTGAGATCATCTCAAGATACCCCGTGATCGTCACCCGGGGAACCTTCACGTTATCGTGCGCGATTGCGATGAGCGACTCCCTGACCTGGTCATCAAGGTTCAACCGCTCTGCTGACTCGCCGCCGGTCATAACTATATCTTCAAACGCCGGGTAAAGCAGGCCGTATTCATGATATATGGCCTCATCGATGACCTCCCGGCCCACTCCCGCTGCCTCGGCAGCGAACCCGACCCACTTGGCGGCTTTCTGCTCGTTCTTCCACTCGTGGATCTTCTCGCGCCGCTGGTGCTCGTTTACGTCTTTTAGCGAGAGATCGATATGGCCGCGGCCCGGATCGACGTTCAGGACTTTGCAGACGACCTTCTGCCCTTCACGTATGTAATCCCGGATATACTTAATCCAGCCCCGCGCTATCTCGGATATCGGTATGAGCCCTCTTCGCCCACCATACTCATCCAGGGTCACGAACGCTGCAAAATCCTTAACATCCGCGACCGTGCAGACAACGAGCTCTCCCTCCTCGGGCCACTCTCTCTCATGCATATAATTAATCACTCAAGTACTGAGAGGATCTCAGCCTTTATATCAGCTTTCCCACCGCGGGGTTCTGCGAGGAGGCGTCCGCAGACACTGCACTGCACAACGGTGCTTGCTTTCTCAAAGACTATCTGTTCGTTCTCACAGTCGGGGCACTTTACCTTCAGAAAAGTGCTCCTGTTCTCTCTCTTTAACCGGACCATAACAGCCTCACTCCACCAGCTCAAATTTCCCGGCTCTGAATCCCGGCCGGAGATGGGATTTCCCGCAGACCGTGCAGCGGTATTTTACGTTGATCCTCTTCGTCGGCTTGTCGCCGCCGGGCACCTTGCTGAACTTACCCATGTTGCCCACAGTACTCCTGCGCGCCTTCTGGCGATCGATCCAGTTGAAGTGGCGTACCCGACCCCTCTTCACCTTCACGACCTCATGAACCTGGTGATTCCTGCAGAATGGGCAGTAAGTCCTGAATTTTGATGGCATCTTCATAATAATAGCCTCTATCCAAGTACCTATATCACTTGTTAAGCCTGATATTTAAGGCTATGTCGCGCTCGCAGAGCACATCCGCATTGCTCTCCGGCAGGGTGACGATGTCCCCGCGCTCAAGCGCGTATACCCTCCCGTCCACCCCCATGAACGGCTCTATGTCAGAGCGGATATGCACGAGAGCGCGTGGAGACGTGATGGGACGGGGGTCGGTGATCGGCTCCATCCCGACCTCGATCGCCTCTTCGATCGAATCCAGGGCGGTCTCATCACCTTCGGGCGGATACTCCTCCCCGTGGATGAGCGCCGCCCGGCAGCCCTCGATCGCATCGATGACCTGCGCGTACATCACCCGTTCCACCGGGAGCATCTTTCGGGCCTCCCTCTTATCGAAGTACTGCCCCTCGATCTGCTGGAACGCAAGATCGAGGATCTGGCGAGTCCGGAGCGAGAAGATCTCCTGAACGGTATCGGTGACGCTTCCGATCTCCTCGATGATCAGGCTCCCGGCCCTGCTCTCGAGAGGCTTTTCCAGGCTGTAATAGTCAGCCTTGAGTTTCTCGATGTATGCCCGGGCATTCTCGTAGAGACCCGGTTCGATGTATGAGAGCCTGCCCGTGTGGTGCATATCCAGAAGCGTCTGGCGTAGTTTCTCCAGGAAGTCAGCGGCCACCTACACACCTCCTGCGATCTCTGCTACGCTGCGGCAGCAGAGAAAGACCGCGAGCGCCTCGGGCACATTCGCGATCCCTGTCCTGAGCGTGTAGGTGTTCCCGAGTAGAGAGGTCGTGAAGTTCATCTTCATCTCCACCCGCACCTCCCGCTCACCGAAGACCACCGCGTCGACGAGCGGATCGAAGTCAGCGAGACCCC
>JAAZIF010000003.1 GCA_012510335.1 Methanomicrobiales archaeon
AGGTGAAGGTCTACGGCCTTGCGAACCAGGTTCTCATCATAGCACCACCGAAGAGTGACCTCGAGTCGGTTTTGAAGAAGTACGCTATGTACTTCGGCATCGTCGCCCTCGCGAGCCTCGGGCTCTGGGGTATCCTCCCGGTGCTCTTTCCAGTCACACTGGATAGCGTGCCGCCCGAACCGAGGCTCGCCGGCGGCGCGGGGGAGGAGATCTCCGCATTCAGGGTGCCCGTGGAGGGTGCCGCCGGCGCCCCGCCGGTCCATGATCTGGTTATGGGCTTCTTCATCGGGGCCTGCGCGGTGCTGCTCGCTCTGATGGCCTACGAGGTCTACTACTGGTGGCGGACGTCGCCGGGACGCCGGGCGGAAGAAGAGCGAGAGTAGGGGATCTTTACCGCCGGCCTCCGGCGCCTTTCCACTCCCTGCTTCAACCTTTGCCCCGCATCTGGGGCATCGTGTCTTTTTCGGGCTGATCTCCGCACCACAACTCCAGCATTCTGGTGTAATCCCTCGCCACAGTGTGCCTCCTGGGTTTCCGGGAACCCATGGCAAACCCGATTGAGTCACAACATGCCTCATTCGAGGATATAAGATAATATCCTGACTTTTATGACACCACATTCCGTTTAAAGTCATCACGGGAAGCAGAGACAATTTCAAAGGGTTCTAATACACTGAAATACACATTTCTCCTTAGAGCTGCACTCTGCTATCATGCTTGTAGTGCCGCCAGCTTAGGCATAAAAAAATCGTGTACCAGATGCACTCCGAAACAAGATAGGATAGGAGTTACGCAGATCGCTCGCGAAAAAAATTAGAGCGCATACTTTGGCTGGCGAACATACTCCGCGATGGCTGATCTGATAATCTCCCACTTTGCTTGGTAGATGGTGATATCTTGCTGTTGCTGTACTGCCTCTAATCGGATGTATGCACGCAGGGAACAATTGATATGATTGCGTTGTCCGGCTTCCTTGCGGATTTTACAATCCCTCACGCAACAAAGTTCTTTCAGGGCCCGGTGATAGTTCTCGATTGACCAAGCAATTGCCTGGAGATTTCTCCTACCAGTCGCATCCATGATGAGGCAATTTGTTGCCCAGTAACGGTCTTTCCCTGCTCTGCTCACCGAATGAAACAGTTTGATGAATCCATATTTCTTCATATGAACCACCTCGCCATCCTCCGAGATGAACAAGGAAGCAACCGGCTGGTTTTTTGTATCATCCGGATTTACCATTCGATTCTTTTTGACCCGGGAAAACCATTGCCACCCCAATTTATCGATGAATTTCAGGTTCGCCGTACTTGCATACCAGCTGTCAAACGACACAAAATACGGCTGAAATCCCCGTTCTGCCGCTGTTCGTAGCATGGCGCGGAAATGGTCATTCTTGGTGAGGTGATCACCATCCTTGTCGTAAATTCGGTAGTCGATAGGGAAGGTACTCGTCCCATCGGTCCAGACCAAGGTAATCAGGCCGATCCCTTTGATGACTTTGCGCTGATTGCCGCTCCACTGGAAGTATGTCAATGCGATCTTCTTGGAATGAACTTTGTCGATGACGGTATCATCCAGAACGAACCAGCCATTGTGCTTCTCAACAAAGGGTTCAACTTCTGCCCACAACGTCTCCGGGGGTAAGGACTGTCTTGTGAGAAAGCGGTTGAACGTATCGTGAGTAATGACGAAACCATTGCCAGAAAAGCATTCGGCAGCTTTTACGCAGGAAACATCGCACTG
>JAAZIF010000257.1 GCA_012510335.1 Methanomicrobiales archaeon
ATCGAGCGCAGTCACAACCTTGCCATCGATGAGGATGGTTCCATCAGAAGCACGTGTGATCTGCATTCCTTCTCCTCTTGTAGAATCTACCGGACACTATATCAACTGTACGCAGGCTCGGGGATAGCCCTTCCCTCCTCCGGGGCGGCCTCCAGCCAGAGAGAGACGGCAACCTTCACCTCCCGGAGCGCCTCCTCCTCGGTCACACCGAAGGTGGAGCACCCCGGAAGTTCCGGGGCCACGGCGATGAACTCTTCATCCTCATCGCTGGAGGTTATCTCGATTGCATATTTGTGCGGCATCGTCATCCTCCAAAAGGTTATAGCTCTCAATCACCTTAAGCAGTCGGCGAAACTGATAGGTTTGGCTTTCCCACCCACGTTCTGGAAGTTCAGGATCTCCGTGATGTCCTGCCGCACGTGAACTACCCCGCGCTCGCGGGCGGGGCTTCCTACGAGTGTACCGGGACTTCAGGAAGCCCCAGACCTGTTTTCATTGGTGAAGCATGATTCTGCTCGCATCATAGGGGTTTTCCTACAACCCCCGGGTCGAAGCAACTATTAATGTTCCCGCCAAAACACCGATATCTATGCAGTCCCGGGAAGAGATAGTTGCGACCCTGCAGCGCCTCAAGGGAGAGATCGCCACACGGTTCTCAGTCAGCCGGATCGGCATCTTCGGCTCGGTCGCCCGTGGCGAGCAGACCGAGGCGAGCGATATCGATATCCTCGTCGAGTTTTCCCGGCCGATCGGGTTCTTCACCTTCCTCGAACTTGAAGAGTTTCTTTCACTCAATCTCGGTGCCCCCGTCGACCTGGTGACATCCGATGCCCTGAAACCCGTAATACGGGAGCGGGTGACTGCCGAGGTCGCTTATGTCTGAACAGTCGGAGATCCGCCTTCTCTGCAGCGATATTGATGAGGCTGTCGAGCGCATCCTGCAGTACACTTCAGAGACGACATACACCGAGTTCATCGATGATATCAGGACACAGGATGCAGTCATAAGGAACCTGGAGATCCTTGGGGAGGCAGTCAAAAATCTTCCTCCCGGGTTCACAGAGCGGTACCCCGAGATCCCATGGCGGTTCATCGCAGGAATGCGGGATAAACTCATCCACCATTACTTTAGCGTCAGTCTTGAGATCGTCTGGGAGACGGTGCAGTCCGATATACCTGTGCTCCGGGAGTGGCTGAAGGGGCTGAAAGAAGAGCAATGAGCATCCGGCGGTGGGGATGACCGTATCTGCAGGAAGAGCCTTCGCGAACCGGGTGTAGTAGTCCCGCCCGCTGTACCGGCCGTCGCAGCCTGCCATCACGACGAACCGCCGGATAGCGCCTGACTTCACCGCATCGACGACTGTATCCGCGAGGGCGAGAACCGGGGCATGGGCGCACCCCGCGATAAGGTCGCCGCGGGAGATGTCCTCCGGAGCCTTACAGCGCTTCGCATGTTCGATCAGGGTCGAAAAGTCCTTCTTTCCGTCCGGTGACAGATCGATGTGCTTCAGTCCTGCATACCCGACGAGCCCGGTGGTGTAGACCCGGTCGCGGTAAGAGTCCTTCGGGGGGACGAGGCAGTTTGTGGTCACGAGGACAGGGCCGTTGAACCGCCGTAGTTCCCGACCGGGCGATCGTACTTCCGAAGATCGGGGTAGGCGTGCGCCGGGAGCATCTCGTCGCGGGTGTAGATATCCACATCCACCCCGCGCGCCTGTTCAAGGAGGTCGGCGAGATCCTTGAGGTCGTGGCCGGTGATGAGGATACCCGGCCGCGCGCCCGCCGTGGTCCGGACGGTCGTGATCGCCGGCGTCCCGTAGGCGGCGGTGTTCGCGGTATCGAGGTGATCAAGGATATCAAACGGTGGGCGCCCCGGTGGAAGATCGAGAACCTTGCATGCGGGGCGCAGGACTGCCGCGACTGTGTTCTGTGAACTATCCTGCCCTCACGGACGGGACTTTGCAACAATCATTCCCCGGCAGATCCACCGGATAGCATGCATGCTTGCTCTCACAGGCGGGCTGCCGGCTGGCGGGGATACCCCGCACCCGTGCTCGTCCACCGGGGCGGGGTGCCGGCGCCCCCACCGCAAGAATCGTGTTTGACCGCCTCCAGCGTGAAGGTTAGCCGTGCGGGGGATCCGTGAGCCAGACGAAGGGGCACCGCTCCCATCACCAGCATGCGCAGGGGGGGTTCCCCGGACACTCTTTCCGGGGCATAGGAGATCGTAGATCATAATCGATGAATGGATGAAAAACTGCAGATCGCACTCGAGAGCCAGAACCCCTGGTGGTTTGGAAAAGAGTTTGAAACCGGTGTTGAACGGCTTTCTTTCTTTCCCTCTCTAATGCAGTATCTTGATGCACCGGAGGTGCTCCTCATCATCGGTGCGCGCAGGACAGGGAAGTCGACGCTACTGTACCAGATCATAAGTTCCCTTCTCGGAAGAGGTGTGCCTGGCAGGGCTATCCTCTTCATCACCATGGACGAACCACTCCTCCTCTCGATGGCAGACGACCCCTGGCTGATCCGTCGCATCGTCGAGGATCATCTCGCCCGCTACCCCGGTCTCGAACGGCTCTATCTCTGCATCGACGAGATCCAGCACTATCCCTCCTGGGTGCCTACCATCAAGACACTCTATGACACGAAGAGTGTAGTCAAATGCATCCTGACTGGCTCCACATCCTCACTGCTCAGGCAG
>JAAZIF010000025.1 GCA_012510335.1 Methanomicrobiales archaeon
GACTTCGCTATGAGGATCGCCTCACCATAGGGGTCAAGGTGTGGCCGGCCGGCCCGCCCGGCCATCTGCCGGTACTCCCGCACCGGGATCGGCACCATCCCCTCACCGGCGTTGAACCTGAGGTAGTCGCGGACGATCACCCGCCGGGCGGGGAGGTTTAAGCCCGCAGCGAGCGTCGGGGTGGAGGCGATCACCCTGATCTCTCCCTCCCGGAACCCCGCCTCAACGATCCGCCGCTCCTCCCGTGCGAGCCCCGCGTGGTGGAACGCCGCTCCCTGTGCCACGCAGGCGGCGAGGGTCTTTCCCATATCGGTTCCGGCGTTCGAACGTATCCTATCTGCGTAGCCGGCGAGGGCCGGGTTTGCGAGTTTCAGACCCGACGCGGCGCGTTTCGCAAACGCCTCGGCGTTTCTGCGGGAACTGACGAAGACCAGGCACTGACCCCCCTCCCCCACCGTATCGAGGACGAGATCCAGATCCTCGTACTTGCTCCGGCGCCCGACATCGCGGCTGCTCCCGGCAAACTGGATGCTGTCATGGTAAAAGACCCCTTCCCTGAGGTCCACCGGCCGCCATTCGCTCGTTACGAGCTCAGCATCGAGCCATCCGGCCAGAACCCCTGGATTGCCGATGGTAGCCGAGAGGGCGATGATCTGCATGGTGGGATTTTTGTGCCGGAGCTTTGCTATCACCATCTCGATGGTCGCCCCCCGGGAGGGGTCGTCTATCAGGTGAACCTCGTCGAGAACCAGCAGGGTGATCTCTGAGAGCCATGGCGTCCTGTTACGCATGAGCGAGTCAACCTTCTCGCTTGTCGCCACGATGATGTCGTTTCGCCCCAGGTAGTCGTCCCTTCGATCGAAGTCGCCGGTGGCGATCCCGATCCTGAGCCCCTTCCCTGAGAACTCCTCAAGTTTCTCGCTCGCAAGCGCCCGTAGAGGAACGATATAAAGACACTTGCCACCCCGCCGGATCTGGTTATGCATCGCCATCTCGGCGACCAGGGTCTTGCCGCTCGCCGTCGGGATGGCGATGAGGAGGTTCTTCCCCGAGAGAAGCCCTGCTTTAATGCAGTCGGCCTGCGGCGGGTAGAGTTCCGTGATCCCGCGCTCTGCGTAGATAGCCGCCAGATCCGGCGGGATCGGCAGGTCGGCTATCTCCATGCAGACCCCTTCATTTCCACTGCAAACTCCCGACGGATCATGAACATCATCCCAGCATATCCTGCCTGGCTTCCTTCTTCTTCCGGTCGAGGAATGAGTAGACATTCTCGTGAGGTACGCCCTGGATCAGCATCTCCACCGCTTTCCTCGCGGTCTCGTTCTGGCCTGGAAGACCGATGAACGCTACGGTCTTCCCGTGAACCGAGATCTCGGTGCTGGTCATATCCTCGATCTGGGCGCGGGAGGTTCCGGCCTTGCCTATGATCCTGCCCCGGAGCCGCTCGAGGTGCCGGGTCGTGCCTGAGAGATCGGTCAGGTCGATCACATCGAGCACCAGATCCTCGTCATCGAGCAGTCGGAACGCCCGTTCCGGTGAGAATCCCCGGTTGATCGCCTGGACGACGTTAGTTGTTGTCATGACGCCGATAGGGTCTTCTCCTTCTATTATCACCGTCCCCTCCTCGCTGTCGATCCGGAGGGTTGCCCCGGTCTTCTCTTCGATCTCGCGTTTCGTGGATCCACTCTTGCCGATGAGTACGCCGACTCTGGCTGCTGAAACCTTCATCTCCTGTCTGGTCATCATGGTTGCATCCTTCTCCCGGTCTTCAGGGTTCCCGGCGGCCGCTGCCGGTGATCGCTTTGATGGTCTCTTGTTCGTCTAAAACATCACAGTAACGGGAGAAATATCTGTTGAGGTTCTTTATATCCCGGATCAGGAACGTGAGCGCTCTCGGGTGATCCGGTGTGACCGCCTGTCCCATATCGATCAGGTATGGTTTCTCGTGGTAAAGGATATTGTATTCGGAGAGATCGGCATGGACCAGGCGCGCGTCCCGGTAGAGCCGTCTTATGTAACCGAGAACCTCCCTGTATACCGCCCCGTAGTCCTCCACACCAGCGAGGCGGAGCTGGGGATATGGGATCTCCTCCTCGCCGAGGAACTCCATAAGGAGGATGTTTCGATCAAATGCCAGGGGCTCGGGGACAGGGATACCTGCATCGTGCGCCCGGGCGAGGTTGCTGTACTCCTTCTTCGTCCAGGCAAATATGATGCCCTTGCGCGACCCCCGGATGCTCGAAAACCGTCGATCTCCAGTCAGGTAATCGGTCATCGCCTTGAAGTTCGCGGTCTGGATACGGTAGATCTTGATCGCGATCCCTCGCCCGTCGTGCTCGCCGTAGTAGATGTTCGCCTCTTTCCCGGTGCTGATCGGGCCGCCTATGACTGATATCAGTTTTTTGTGGACGAGCCTGTAGAGTGCGACGAGGGTAACCTCATCGAAGACATCGTCTCGCACCTTCACCTGGTCAGCGTCTTTCACCCGGACGCCCATCGCCTCGATCTCGCGGTCGAACCGCTCATACTCATCCCTGCGGCCCACTGCCTGATCACCTGCTACAGACGTATTCGTGTACCGGGGCGAGTATATCGACGAGGTTATCGGTTGCTGCCGATTTCAGATCCTGCGGATGGATCTCGCCGCCGGCGTAGGCCCGCTCGAGATCCTCGAAGGTCGCAAACTCCCTGTCCCCGCCGAACTTCGCGGGCCGGCGGATGATGACCGCCCCTGTCCGGGGGAAGATGTGGTGCTGCAGGATCTGGAGCACCGGGTTGTTCTCGATATCCGGCGGGCAGAATGCCTTCTTCATCTTCCGTCTGATATCCTCTTCAGGGTCGGCGACCGATATGACGTTCCCTGCCGATGACGACATCTTCTTCCCGTCGAGGCCGCTTATGATCGGCGTGTGGATGCAGACCGGCGCCTGATACCCGATCGAGGGGAGGTGTTCCCGTGCGAGCATGTGGATCTTCCGCTGGTCGATCCCGCCCAGGGCGGCGTTTACCTC
>JAAZIF010000258.1 GCA_012510335.1 Methanomicrobiales archaeon
ATGATCGGCGTGCTGTTCTCGGCCACGTCTTCGTCAGGGATGGCCGGATCGTCAATCACTTCCGGAGTCGGCACGGGGGTTCTGTTCAGGAGCTGACCGCTAAAGGGGTGCCCCCCGGCGAGGAGAGAGGAGGAGAGGTTCAGGGTGATTGCCGGTTGCAGGGGATCGGGATCTGGTGAGACGGCAGCGTCCGGTGGTGTCGGAGAAGGGGCGAACAGGATCGCTGTAAACATTATCAGGCTCAGTATAATCGCAGCGGCATCCGGAAGATTCACGGAGAATATGTGACTCCCCCGGATAGATATACCTCCCTGATCATGTCGCGGCGATGCGGAGAGGATCTACGCCCCCGATCCACTGCAGACCAATTATGCTCTCCATCTTCCACAGGCGGGGTTTGCGCCCGGAGATCCTGCGCTCACTGCCCGGCACGAACCCTTATCCATAAGAGGCCGGCATCATCATCGACGATGCAGTGCGCCGACCGTTCCCGGTCCGCGCCTGCCAGAGCCGAGTATATGCGTGTCGGCAGGGGCGCGGAGACGGGGACACCCGGCCCGGCCGCATCCCACCGCCGGCACATGCGGGCCGGGGAGATGGATCCCTCAGGCAGCCGCATCACCAGATCCCCGGCCCCGATGATACAGATCCAGCCTCTCTGCACGGCATCCCTCCCCATCGATTATATCCGGCAAGGTGCAAGATGGTAATGAGGCATGTGAGGCGCATGATCCATATCATACCAAAACCGACTGATACGCCGGATGATGACTCAACCGGCACTGTAATACTGGAGCTGAAGAGAGCCGGCATCAGGTTCGGGGTTCTCGACCTCAATGCAGTCGACCCCCTCAACTGCGGGCTTGAGAACGAACTCATATGGGTCTGCGGGATCCGGCAGGATGGGCATCAGTTCGAGACCCTGAACGTGCTCTCACTCCATAACCGGGTGATCAACACACCCTGGAGCATTGTTACCTGCGCATCAAAAGCAATGACAACCGCGCTCCTCCTGAAATACGGGGTGCGGACACCTGAGACAGCCTACATCAGGGCAGAGTCACAGGCACAGGACTTCATTCTTCGGCATGGAAAGGTGGTCTATAAACCGCTTTATGGCTACGACGGAAACGGGATCAGGCTGGTGACGAAACCCGGCGACCTCGGGCCAGGACCATGGTACCTGCAGGAGTATATCCCGAACGATCGGGACTACCGTATATTTGTCCTCGGCGGGGAGGCTGTCGGCGCGATCTCTCGAATATCTGATAGCCTTACGCACAACATCCATCAGGGCGGGATCGGTACTCCGGTCACGATCGATGAGGATATGCGCACAATAGCCGAGGCTGCGGCAGATGCGATTGGGATTGACTACTGCGGCGTCGATCTACTCGAGGATAAAGAGGGCTACACAGTCCTTGAGGTGAATGGGACACCGAACTGGCACTGCATGTCGGCCCCAATCCCGAGACTCCTGGCCGAGTATCTCATTCGAGAAGAACGCGAGATGCATGCCTGAGGAGAGGGGGGCGGCCGGAGAGCCCCGGTAGTGTATCTCCCGTCAACAGGGCGCCGCGTGAACAGAGTGCCCGGGTGCCCTTACTGGAGATACTCGATCTCTTTGAGGGTTTTTTCAGCAAGTTCCCTCATCCGGGCGGAGATCCTTCCCGATGCTGAAAATTCAACATCTTTCATGGCGTTTGCGAGTTCCGTTCCAAGCACGAATATCGCGTATTTATGCTCCATTTTGCTTTTATGCACCTGAGAAGGATCTATCTTCAGCGCATAGTACTGCGAGAACTTCAGCTCCGGATTTGCCAGTTCAAAATAGTCCTTAATCTCTGTAAGAATTCCATGCAAGGCTACTAATTCTTCCTTGTGCATACTCTCTCCCGGTGAGAAAAATGGTAAATATAAATATATATAAATTTGCACGCTGGAAAGATTTCAACCCATCTTTATAAGCCGGACGGATAGAGGGCGTTTAATGATCCCCTTAAAGTCACGGGCAGCCACGAACTCAAGATTTTTCTCCCCGATCTGATCGAGAAGCCTCTGGTCGACGATACGATCGACAACGATTCCCTCGATATCGCCACCCAGGGTCCGGAGCGCCCCTTCGAGATCGGCGGCATTCGATTCTAAGAGGACAGCATGATCTGAGGAGAGGAAGCGTGCGATCTTCTGATCCCGGACATCGGCCATATGCTCTCCGAGCGTCGGAGGAGCCTTTGGATCCCTATCCTTTCCGGTCTTTCGCAGTTGCGGCGGCCTTTCACCCTCCACAGCCTCACGCACACCCGCAACAGTGCGCACGTGCGGCGGGGTTGCCCCCTCGCCCTGAACCTGATCGGTGACGACCTCTACGGGCACTTTGTTCCTGAGCGCCTTGATGATCTCCTTGCGGCTCATCTCCTCGACGCTCTTCCCCCGCGGACAGTATGCCACGAAATCGATCTCAGCGATCTGGAGAAGCTCGCGGAGGATCAGTTCCCCTCCCCTATCCCCGTCAAGCAGGGTCGTTGCGGTCTTCTGCGAGCAGAGGTCGATTATGATCTGCGGGACGTTGGTTCCCTCGACCGCAACCGCGTTCTTGATCCCGTAGCGTAGCAGGTTGATCACATCGGCCCGCCCTTCGACCAGGATGATGGCATCTGAGGCCATGACATTCGGGCCGGCATGAACCTTCTCTTCACCGAGAAGTTCGAGCTTCTCTATCCTGATGACCTCCCTGACCTCATCCAGCAGGTCATCGCTGTTTATGGAACCCTCGTCGAAGTCCTCAAGGAGGAGTTCCTTCGCACGCTCGACGATCTTGCGTCGTTTGGTCACCCTGATATCCTCGATGCGGTCTACCTTCACGTGAGCCGTGCATGGCCCCACCCGATCGATCGTCTCAAGCGACGAAGCAAGGAGCGCAGTCTCTGCACGGTCAAGCGATGATGAGATGAGTATCTCACCTTTCGTCTCTCCCCTCCTCGTCGTTATCTGAACATCGATCCGGCCGACGCGGCCGGTTCTCTGTAAATCGCGCAGGTCAAGGTCTTCGCCGAGTAAACCTTCAGTCTGGCCGAATATGGCGCCAACTACATCAGGTTTATCGACCACCCCCTCGGTCTGCAGAGTAAGATGAATAAGATATTTTGTAGTTTCTGGTGAGTACATGGAATGTTGCCTCCTTCAATGTGAATCTGATCGCCATATGTCATGCAGATCTTTATGCGCGCGGACATAGGTATCAGTTACATATCTATGGTACGATTACTTAAATCAGATGGCGCCAGGAAGAGAAGATTTATCAAAGCGCAGGTTCAGAAACGTGCCAGATTGCTCCTCCGATTTTAATTTTCCCTATTTAATATCAAATTTATAATAAAAATTACGCTGACCCGGCCCATGCCCTATCAGGCGCCGCAGGCAGAAAGAATCGCAAGGGCTTCGGATTTCAAGAGACCGGCGATGGCAATAACCTTTGATGTAGAAGTGTGTCCGGAGATGATGCTAACGTCTGCCCGGGATACGCCGAACGTCTCTGCGACAATATCAATAACAGCCCGGTTTGCCTTCCCGCCGAGAGCCGGGGCCGCTACCTGGCAGCGTATACTCTTCCGCCACTCGTTGTAGCCTGCCGGAAACGTGGTTCTTCTGGCACCTGCTGTAACGTCAAGCAGTATGGTGACACCGCCTTTGGTCTCAGTGACAGCATCGGAGCAGGGTTCCATACAGTATTCTCCCGGAGAAGTGTCGCCCGACACTAACGAACGGTGATCACAGGCGGCCTGTGCCGATCCTCACCCGATCGTACCCTATATGCCGGGCGTGCCTGTCGCGCATCCGGGTTGTCCCGCGGTTCATGTCCGGGCATCCCGCCAGGTGATCACCCGGGGACCTATAAGATGCGCTGTATCGGCTCTCTATTATATGTTTTAGGGAGATAAAAATCCTTGCCCGGGATACCAGGCCGGTTGCGGCTCATAATACTCCCCGCAGGAGTAGGCGCGCCGGCCCCGGATGACCACCTCCTCGGGGAAGATCGCAGCGAGCCCCTCAAACGGCGACCACCCGCACCTTGAGTGGAGATGGGAGGCATCGATGCGGGTGATCTCTCCGGGGTAGAGGGCGAAGTCCGCCCGATCACCTGGCTCAAACCCCGCGCGCGGGATGCCGAGGATGGCAGCAGGCCTCCAGGATGTCTTCTCCATCACCGAGACGAGGGTTATCCGGCGCTTCCTGGCCGCTGCCATGAGAAGCGGCATCATCGTCTCGACCCCGGGGACACCGGAGGGAGCGGCCTGAAACGGTAGATCCTTCTCGCCTGATGTGTGCGGGGCGTGGTCTGAGGCGATGACATCGATCCTGTCCCAGCAGGACCAGAGACCATGCCTGGTCTGCTCGTCCCTGAGCGGGGGGTTCATGCGGGCCCGGGTATCGTCTTCCTCAAACATATCGTGCGAGAGAAAGAGGTGGTGTGGTGTCACCTCCACCGTGCCTCGTGCGGCCTCGATCGAGGCGGCGGCGCTCATGTGGCAGAAGTGAAGCCGCATGCCCTCCGGGGCGAGGGCCGATACAGCCCGCACGGCACGCGCCTCCCCGGCACCGGAGCGTGCGCTGTCATGACCGGTGAGCGTTCCCGGTGCCGGATCCGAGACCTCCTCGGCGTGGACCGTGGCAAGCCCCCCTAGAGCATGGATGCGGGCAAACGATCTCCTGAGGGTCTCCGGATCGAGCCCCTCGCTGTAACTTGACGGGGCGGCGAAGATCTCCCCGAACGCCATCGCACCGGCATCCCACATCCCCTCAAGATCAGCACCGGGCATGACGCCGGCGTTCACCGCAAACCCACAGATTGCATCTCTCTCTGCCTCACGGATACGGGCGCGGAGGATCCCGGGCGTGGTGATGGGGGGGACGGTGTTTGGCTGGTCGACCACGATCGTCACCCCGCCGGCGACCGCGCTCATCGTACCCGTCCGCCAGTCCTCC
>JAAZIF010000259.1 GCA_012510335.1 Methanomicrobiales archaeon
CAAAAGCCCGGGAATTCGCGATCACCGGGACTGTCAGGAACCTCGGGAGCGAGGTTCTGATACATGCGTTCGGGGATCGCTTTGAAGAGTTTCTGGAGGCGGTCTCACGCGGGACGCCGCTGTCCCGGATAGACTCCATCAAAATCGAGGATCTGCGCGGAGATCCCCCAGATACATTTACCATCCTTGAGAGCGGTTCAGGGAGCCTCTCGGGGTTCATCCCGGCCGATGTCGCCATCTGCGATGACTGCATCGCTGATATCTTCAGGCCCGGAGGGAGATACGAGGGTTACTGGGCCACCTCCTGCGTCAACTGCGGCCCGCGATACAGCATCATCAGCACCATACCCTACGACCGGGAGCGGACCTCGATGGAGAGGTTCCCCATGTGCGATGCCTGCAGGAACGAGTATGCCGACCCGTCATGCCGGCGCCACCACGCCCAGACGATCGCATGCGCGGTCTGCGGCCCCCGCCTTGCCCTGTTTTGGGCCGACGGGACTCCGATTGCGGCAAAAGATCCGATCAGGGAGACTGCAGCCCTCCTCGACGCAGGTTCGATCGTCGCCATCCGCGGGATAGGAGGGTTTCACATCGCCTGCATCGAGGAGGCAGCGGGCGAGCTGAAACGCCGCCTGGGCCGGAGTGAGCAGCCGTTCGCGGTGATGGCAACCCCGGAAGAGGTGGAGCGGATCGCGGTGATATCGGACGATGACCGGCGGATCCTCCACTCCCGGGCCCGCCCGATAACGATCCTCAAGAAGCGGGATCCCCTCTCGCACCAGGCGCTATCGGGGCTCCACACAATCGGGTGCATGCTCCCCTACACCGGGCTGCACCACCTCATCTTCGTAGACCTCTCCCACCATCTCCTGGTCATGACGAGCGCGAACCTCCCGGGCTACCCGATGATCACCGATCTTGCAGACGCCCTCGACCGCCTCTCGGGGGTGGTGGACTGCGTCCTCACCCACGACCGCCGGATCGTCAACAGGTGCGACGACTCCGTCGTCAGGGATGGGTATATCATACGCCTCTCGCGGGGCCTCGCCCCGAAGCGGACCGCGATCGATCTCGGGGATAAGTGCATCCTCGGTCTCGGCCCTGAACTGAACGCGAACGCCTCCATATACCGGGAAGGGTTCTGCATAACATCGCCACATGTCGGGAACGTCAGGAACCCCCGGACCCTCGCATATCTGCAGGAGACGGTGGAGAGGCTCGGGAGGCTTATTGGCGCCCGCTGCGACGTGGTCGTCCACGACCTTCACCCGCAGTTCCTCTCGACCAGGTATGCGAGAGAGATCGCGGATGAGACCGGAGCAAAACTCCTCGCCGTCCAGCACCACCGGGCACACATAGCGGCCACGACCCGGGAGGAGTGCATCGGGATCGCGATCGACGGGGTTGGGTATGGCGACGACGGTACGGTCTGGGGCGGGGAGGTCTTTGCCGGGCAGGTTCCCCGCCTCGACCGGGTCGCCCACCTGGAGGTCGTCCCGATGCCTGGCGGGGATATCGCGACCAGGTATCCGGAGAGGATGCTCTATGGGATCCTGCCGGCGGACGGTATCCGCGATATGCTCGCATCAAGGGGATGGAGTGATATCGAACTTGGCGTCCTCTCCCGGCAGGTGGAACGGGGCATAAACGTCGCCGCCACATCGAGCACCGGCCGGGTGCTGGACGCCGCCGCGGCGCTCCTCGGTATATGCCGGGAACGGACGTATGATGGCGAACCGGCGATGAAACTCGAGTCTGCGGCGTATGCCGGGAGGGCGTCGGCCTGGGATCTCGAGTTCCTGCACGGCGGGGGGTGCGAGATCCTCTCGACGCGATCGATCCTCTCGGAGGCGTACAGGCGGTCTGCGGCCGGGGAGCAGGCCGGGGAGATCGCTGCATCGGTCCAGTATAACATCGCGAGAGGCATCGCCGCTATGGCCATCCGGGCGGCTGAGGAGCGGGGGATCCCGCGGGTGGCGCTCTCGGGCGGGGTGGCCTACAACCGGGCGATCCGGGAGACGATCATGGGTGAGGTTCGCGCCGCCGGTCTCGAAATTATCATGAACCGGGAGTATCCCCTCGGGGACGGGTGCATCAGTTTTGGGCAGGTGGTCTACGGCGGTAGCGGTGAGTGAGGGGGACTGGATCATCAGCCCACCCCTCCACAACGTTCATCAGCCAGACCGGCTACAGGTTCATCCCACTGAGCGATCAGGAGGGTTCTGAGTGAAGAAAAGAGATATTGATGCCATGCGGAGGGCGCGTGATATCGACGGGCTGATCCGTGCGCTGGAGGATCCAGACGGGGCCATGCGTCTGAACGCGGCCAAAGCCCTCGGATCTGCCGGTGACGAGAAGGCCATGGAGCCGCTGGAGCGTTTGAAGTTCTCAGACCCGGATCTCCACGTCCGGCGCGCCGCATCGCTTGCGCATACCCGGGTGGCGGAGAGGGTTGCAGCGAAGAAGGCGATCGAGGGGATGCGTCTGGAGAGATGACCTCAGGCGCCTGCCTTCTCCCCCCGCATCCTGAGAACCTTGTAGGCCTCCCCCGCGATGAGGACCGGGAGCCCGAGGAGGGCGAGCAGCCCCCAGTCGGCGAGGGTCAGGGGTGCGGTCCCGAGGAACGCCTGGAAGACCGGGACGTAGACCACCAGCATCTGGAGGGCGAGACTCCCGAGGATGGCGTAGAACAGGGCCGGGTTTGAGAAGAACCCGACCCGGTGGAGCGGGAGCCTGAACGACCTGAAATTCAGGACGTTGTAGAGTTCAAATATGATCAACCCGGAGAAGGCCATCGTCCGCGCCCGGTCGAGATCGACGTCATAAAGCCCCCAGAATACGTAGAGAACCATCAGCCCGAGCCAGATCCCAATGGCGAGGATGACCGCAAGCGCCGTCCGCGTAAGGAACGGTTTCCCGGGATCGCGCGGCCGCTGCTGCATGGCGTCCCGCTCGGCAGGCTCCAGACCGAGCGCAAGGGCGGGCAGGCCGTCGGTGATCAGGTTGATCCATAGGATCTGGACAGGTATGAGGACGAGCGGCAGCCCCATAAGCAGCCCGCCGACGATCGCGACGATCTCCCCGACGTTCGATGAGAGGAGGTAGCGGGTGAACCGGGCGATGTTGTCGTACTCCCGCCTCCCCTCCTCGACGCCGGCGACGATGCTCGCGAAGTTGTCGTCCACGAGAACCATATCGCTTGACTCCTTCGCGACGTCCGTCCCCTTGATCCCCATCGCGATCCCGATGCTCGCCTTCTTCAGCGCGGGGGCGTCGTTCACCCCGTCACCCGTCATGGCGATGACCGCCCGCTCCCTGGAGAGTACATCGATCACCCTGAGTTTGTGCTCGGCCGTGACCCGGGAGAGAACCTTCGTCGTCGAAAGCCGCTCCTCAAGTTCGTCATCGGTCAATGCTTCGAGATCCGCCCCGGTTAGCGCCCCCTCACCCGGGAGCCCGATATCCCGGGCGACGGCGGAGGCGGTCAGGGGGTTGTCCCCCGTGATCATGATCACATCGATGCCGGCGCTCCTGCAGAGCCGGATCGCCTCCGCCACCTCGGGGCGCGGGGGATCGCGGATCCCGGCAAACCCGATGTAGACCAGATCCTCCTCGACCATCTCCGCCGTCCGGGGAAGATCGGCCGGGAGCGGGCGGTATGCCGCCCCGAGCACACGGAGCCCTCCGGTTGCGTACCCGGCTATATCCTCGCGGATCCTCTCGCGGAGAACCCCGGTGAGCGCAACAACCTCCCCGTTCATAAGCACCCTTGATGACCGGGCAAGAAGCACCTCGGGTGCCCCCTTCACGTAGGCGATGTCCTCCTCCCCCTCGCGGTAGATTATCGTCATCCGCTTCCGGGTTGAGTTGAACGAGAACTCCTGGACCGCTTCAGGAGCATCCTCCCGGGAGAGACCTGCCTTTGCCGCCGCGACAATGAGCGCCCCCTCGGTAGGGGTGCCCAGGATCCGCCACTCACCCGACTCGTCCCGGGCCGTGATCGCATGGTTGCAGAGGAGGGCCGCACGCAGGAACTGGCGGAGGCCCGGATCCTCGAGAGGATCGAGGGCGCTCCCATCGTGGAGGAACTCCCCTTCAGGGGCGTAGCCGGCCCCGGTCACCGTCACCTCGCCGTCCGGCGTCCTCACCCGGACGACCGTCATCTCGTTCCTGGTGAGCGTCCCGGTCTTGTCCGTGCAGATGACCGAGACCGCACCGAGGGTCTCCGAGGCTGAGAGACGGCGGATCAGGCAGTTTCGCTTCAGCATGTTCTTGATCCCGATGGCGAGCGTCAGCGTCACGACCGCCGGGAGCCCCTCAGGGATCACCGCAACCGCGAGCGAGACCCCGATGAGGAACATCTCCAGGAACTCCCGGTGCTGGAGGATGCCGACGGCGATCGCGAGAACCGCGATGCCGATGGCGATCAGCCCGATGTCGCGGCCGAGTATATCCATCTGCCTCGATAGGGGCGTTGCCTCGGCCCTGACAGACTGGGAGAGCCCGGCTATCAGCCCGAACTCCGTCTTCATCCCGGTGGCGACGACCACGCCCCGCCCCCGGCCGTTGACGACCGTCGTGCCCGCAAACGCCATGCTGCTCCGCTCGGCAAGAGTGGTTCCGGGCGGGAGCTGGCCCGGTGCCTTGTTGACGGGTGTCGACTCGCCCGTCAGCGGCGCCTCATCGATCTCAAGCGACGTCGCCTCGATGATAGAGAGGTCGGCGGGCACCCGATCCCCCATATCGAGGACGACTATATCCCCCGGCACGATGCCGGATGCATCGATCTCCTGCTGCTCCCCGTCGCGGACGACCACGGCCCGCTGGACGAGCATCTGCCGCAGAGCCTCGATCGCCTCCCCGGCCTGCCACTCCTGGGAGTACCCGAGTATGGCGTTTAAGACGACGATTATGAGGATGGCGGCGGCGTCCTGGGGTTCGCCGACGAGGAACGAGACTGCCGCCGCAACGATCAGGATGACGATCAGTATACTCGCAAACTGGCGCAGAAATACCTGGAGACGCGTATCCCGCTCCTCCTCCTGGAGGACGTTCTCACCGTAGCGCTTCAGCCGCGCCTCTGCCTCCCCCGGAGAGAGGCCGGACGGGCCGGTGCCGAGCTCCTGAAGGATCTCCTCCGGTGCGAGGCTCCACCAGTCTGGCGGCGAGAGCATACCAGAGAGTGTGGCGGGAATGCATAAAAATCCAGAGGATATCCTCCGTCAGCATTATACCGGATCGATCCCGATCAGGGGCCGCTGGAGGAATCTGGACGATATCCCGGCGTTCGTCGAAGCGTCGCTTGAGAAGCTCAAAGCGGTGCCAGGGTGACCGGCCCGCCCTCACAAATCATTTTATCGATACGGCCCGCACAATCTCTTTCAGAATGAGGTTCGCAGAACCGGTGTGGAGCGGGCTTGCGATCATCACCCTGGTCGTAGGATTCTCGGCTCTTTTCCTGACCACGGGAACCACGTATACCGACGCCTTCTACCTGGCGCTCATACTGACCGCGTTCTGGTACCGCAGGCATGCTGTATACGCAGGAATCCTGCTCGCGGCGCTCCACGTCGGCCTCGATTACCCCCCGGGGCCCGGCGCCCTCGTGCGTGCGGCGTTCTTCATAGCCATCGCCTATCTCCTCGGCTACCTCTTTGATGCCGTGGAAGAGCGGCCAGGAGCCCGGCATCTCCGCATCAGCGAGCCCGGGCTTGCCGCGTGCGACCGTGACACGATGAGGCTGATCGCCAGATTATCGAGCCGGGATCCGGAGACCCGCTACCATGCGGCCGGATGCCTCGGCGATGCCCGGGAGACCGCCGCGGTTGAGCCGCTCGCGGCCCTCCTCGCGGATCCGGAGAGCGGGGTGCGCTGGAAAGCGGCGGAGGCGCTCGGTAAGCTGGGCTCCCCGGCAGTCGGGCCGCTCGCCGCGAGCCTGAAGAACGGGAACGTTGATGTCAGGTGGATGGCCGCGGTTGCCCTCGGGGACATAGCAGACCCTGCCGCGATCCCGGCGCTTGCAGAGGCGCTCAACGACGAAGATGCCTATGTCAGGAGCAGGAGTGCCCTCGCGCTCGCTGCCATAGGAAAACCCACGGAGGAGATGCTCATTACGAGCCTCTCGACCGGGAGCGAGAGGGTCCGGTGGGGTGCGGCGCTGGCTCTCGGCAGGATTGGTGGGGCGGAGGCCATCGGCGCTCTAATCGGTGCGCTCCATGACCCCGGGGAGGATGTGCGGCGGCGGGCAGTGAGTGCGCTCAGGGATGCCGGGGAGGAGGCTGTCCCGGCACTTGTTGAAGCGCTCAGGGCCGGAGATCCGGACACCCGGCAGGGTGTGACCGCCGCCCTCAGCCAGATCGGCAAACCCGCTGTCTCCGCGCTCATTGAGGCGCTTCAGGCCGGCGAAGACCCGGAGGTCTGCATCGGAGCGGCCCTTGCTCTCGGGAGGATCGGCGACCCTGCAGCGGTCGACGCCCTGATCGGGGCACTGAATTCCGACGAGGAGGGTCTACGGCTGGCTGCCCGGGAGGCGCTCGGGGGTATCAGAAAGCATAACTTGGGTGAGGGAACACCAGAGCTACATGACTGATGAGAACCGAATCGATGAACTGGTCGCTGACCTCCAGGAGGGAAGCATGGCGGTGCGGCGGGCGGCAACCGACGAGCTCGGGGCGAGCGGGGAAGCGGCAATCGAACCGCTCATCACCGTGATGCTCGAGAGCGACAACGATGTACGGTGGTATGCCGCCCGCGCACTGGTGCAGATCGGTGAGCCGGCAGTCGAACCGCTCCTGGAGGCGATGCATGCCGTGGAGGATCGGGACTTCCGGCGCTACGCCATGGCTGCCCTTGCAGGCATCGGGGAGCCGGCAGTCGAACCGTTAATCGGTGTCATCGAGGAGGGCAACCCTGACCTCCGGCCGTTCGCCTCCATGGCGCTCTGCAGGATAGGGGAGGCCGCGGTCGACCCGCTCCTCAGGCTGCTGCGCCACCCAGACCCGGAGATGCAGGAATGCGCCGCCATCCTCCTCTGGAAGATGGGTGAGCCCGGCGCCACAGCGCTCACCGCGGCGCTGGAGACGGGGTGGGCCGGGAAGCAGTGAGCCACCCCCTCTAAATGCGTGAAGGATCTATACATCATACATGGAGGTCTCACCCGCCACAGCCCGCTACTTCGAGGAACTGACGGCAGGACTCGCGTCTGCAATGGAACTTGCTGCCACCGCACGGGCACGCGGGCTCGACCCACGGACCGGGATCGAGATACCGGTAGCAAGCGACCTCGCCGATCGCGTGGAAGCGCTCCTCGAATATGAGGGGATCGCGGCCAGGATCCGGGAACTCGAGAAGGAGCTGTCCCGGGAAGAGGCGGCTCTCCGCATCGGTGATGATTTTGTGGCCCGGAGGTTCGGGGAGACAACGCCTGAAGAGATCCTCGACCACGCCATCAGGGCGGCGATGGCGCTCCTGACCGAGGGCGTCGTGGCTGCCCCGACGGAGGGGATCGCGAAGGTGAGCATCGGAAAAAACGATGACGGAACCGATTACCTGAGGATCTACTACGCGGGCCCCATCAGGAGCGCCGGCGGGACGGCGCAGGCGCTCTCGGTGCTGGTTGGCGATTACGTCCGCCAGGCTCTCGGGATCGGGCGCTACATCCCCCGCCCCGAGGAGGTGGAGCGCTATATCGAGGAGATCAGGCAGTACAACAACATCATGAGCCTGCAGTATCTCCCGAGCGAGGAAGAGCTCCGGACGATAATCGGGAACTGCCCGGTCTGCATCGATGGCGAACCGACCGAACGGGAGGAGGTGAGCGGTTACCGTAACCTGGAGCGGGTGGAGACGAACACCGTCCGTGGCGGTATGGCGCTGGTCGTCACCGAAGGATTGGCCCTGAAAGCGCCAAAGATAGTCAATAACGTCAGAAAAATGAAGATCGCGGGCTGGGGCTGGCTCGAGGAGATGATGGCTGGCAGCGGAGCCTTCGCAAAGAGCGGCGATGATGACGAGAAGGGTGGCGCCATAAGGCCGAAGGATAAGTACCTCCGGGATCTGATCGGTGGCCGACCGGTCTTCTCCCACCCTATGCGCAAGGGGGGGTTCCGGCTGCGGCTCGGCCGGTCCCGGAACACCGGTTTTGCGGCCGCCGGCTTAAACCCGGCGACGATGCATATCCTCGGCGACTTCCTGACGGTTGGAACCCAGATGAAGATCGAACGGCCCGGAAAGGCAGCCGGGATCGCCTCGGTAGACTCTATACAGGGACCGACGGTGAAACTCAGGAACGGGGAGGTGCTCCGGGTTGACGACGCGGCCGGGGCCCGGCGGATCGCCGGCCAGATCGATGAGATCCTGGATACCGGGGAGATCCTGATCAGTTTCGGCGAGTTCATGGAGAACAACCACCCTTTGATGCCTGCGTGCTACTGCGAGGAGTGGTGGCG
>JAAZIF010000026.1 GCA_012510335.1 Methanomicrobiales archaeon
CTGTGGACGTGGGCGAGGGCATCGGCGAGCATCGATCTTGCGTCGAAGTGCCCCATAAGGATACGGTCGTAGACGCCGGAGAGGAGCAGTCGGCAGTCACCGATCTCCGCCGTGATGCGATCCGCGACATGGTTTTCTATAATGTTTCGCTGCAGGTATCCAAATGCTGTCGGGTTGATCTCCATAGCGTGAACCGTTGCGCCGCCTGCAGCCGCCGGTATGGTGAAGTAACCGATCCCGGCGAACATATCGGCGACCCGCTCACCGGGTCTGACGAGGGATGCGATCCGCGCCTTCTCGATGCGGTTTCCTTGCGCAAACATGACCCGGCCGGGGTCGAGTATGAAGGTGTAGCCCCCCTCACGATGGCGCACCTCACCTGCTGTGCCGTAGAGAACCTCCACGTCGGGGATACGCATATCGCCCGAGAGCTCCTTCACCCAGATGACCCCCCGGGGGCGGCAGTGCCGGACGAGCGCGGCAAGTCCCTCATCGGTCGGCGCATCGCCGCGGAGGACCGCGACATCCCCGACGAGGTGGTAACCGCGGCCCCGGTAGACCTTGCGCTCAGGGAGCTCCTCATCGGCCGGGTATCCCTCCCTGACCGGAACCCGGGCGATGCCGTCCCGGAGATACGGCCGGCGGGTGCAGTCCACCCAATCGGCGTCCCGGAGACTGGCGAGAGCCGATGCCGGCACCTTCCGCACACGCACCGCCGCTCACCCGACTATGACCAGGCGGTTCTGCTCTTCGTCGCGGAGAACCCTGATAGGCTGCCCTTCCACCGGGAACGTCCAGGGAACAGCATCGAGCTCCCGGGTCAGGTAGGTCTTCGGGTCCATGAGCCCAACGACGTCTGGCTGGGTAAAGACGACAAGCGCTGATTCAGCCTCACGGACGTTTCCGATAAGGCGCTCGACATCTGACTCGGTGAGGGTCCGGGCCACGCCGGCCTCCAGGTCAAAGACCCGGAGGCGCTGCTGCCGCTCGATCTCGCGGACCTCAAAGTAGCCGCCCCGTGATACCACCACATCCCCCTTCTGGTAGTAGGGGAGGCGGATCGAGTAGGTGACGCGGTAGAGGGCTCTCCCGTCCTTCTCGCCGACCAGTTTCGGGTGGGTCGTGTAGCGCCCGCCGAGCGCTCCGGTGATCATCCGGGCGATCTCCTGGCCGAGGTGCTGCGACCCGACTGTTATATCGACACCGTCCTTTGAGTTCTCGAGTTCCGATATGAACGAGAGTCGGTCGCCGGCCTGCTGGAGTGACTCTTCGGTCTGCTCCGCGATGTTCGTTGCGACCTCGCGCTCGTAGGCGTTGATCTTCCTACCCGTAGCCCGCACCTGGACGATACCCTCGTAGTAGCCGCCCGAGATCCGGCTGCACCGGTCGCAGGCCTCCTTCTGCCAGACGATCTCGATCTCGCAGGTCTCATGGACCGGGACCGAGTAGAGGGTCGCCTCCAGATCGAGTGTGCAGACGGTGCGGTTTGGCCCGGTCTCCTCCGGCCTGACCGTGACCCTGAGATCCTTCGCATCCTCATGTATGCTTGCTGCAGATACCGCCAGCTCGGCTATGAGGTCTTCGCGCGGCACCCGCAGGTCCGACCAGGTCTTGCCGCGCTTCTGTGAGTCGCAGACCGGACAGTAGACCGCGGTCACGCGGGGTTCACAGGCAAGTAGCCTGGTGTCGGCGGCCCGGCACTCCGGACAGAGTCCGCCCTCAGCCGGCTGCCCGCAACGGGGGCAGATGCCTGTCTGGATGGTCATATCTCAAATACCTGGGCATGCGGGATCCCGCCGATTATTATGCAACACTCCTCGCTGACGAGCCCGAGGGCGATGGCGAGGGCCACGACGCGCTTTCCTATGACGTTTGCGTTCGTCGCGCCAGCAAGAGCCCTGCCGACCTCTTCCTCAGTGGCACGCTCTGTGCCATAGAACCCTTCGGTGATGCGGATCTCCACGTCCCCATGCATCAGGGTGACGCCGAGCAGTTCAGAGTCGCAGGCGGCCACCACCTCACCGGCACCCGGTATGTGGTGTACTTTCAGGTACATCATTAGATCTCTTGGTTGGGGATCGTCAAAAAGGTGCGCTGTTCCGGGAGGGAGGGGCGATATCAACGCCGTAGGTGCGCGACGGGGTATCGGCATGGATGCGCCAGGCGTCCTCTTCTGTTATGAGCCCCGCCTCCAGGTAACGGCGCGTGAACCTGGGGACGGACTTCGGACCGATCACCGCGCCGGGCCGGGTGTTCTCGTCCATGTAGTCGCTCTCCATGGTGAACCGCCGCCCTGCCCGGGCAAGCGCCGGGATCTCCTCGTGGCGCGCGATGAGTGAGGGGACGAGCGGTGTATCGGGGGTCGCAAAGTGCTTGACGACACGCTCGATGGGGATTTTCGCCCGCTCAGCCATACCGACGACGTCGGCACAGGGCCCGCTCTCGGCGTGGAGCTGGACGGCGCAGCCGCATTCCGCACCGAGTTCAAGGGCGTGGAGGAGGACCGCGTTAGATGCCGAAAGCACATCCGGGGCGACCTCGTAGTGGGGCCGGCCGCTCTTGAGGGCGACGGCCTCCCCCTCCTCGACATAGCGGGCGGCAAGGTCAAGCCCCGCCATCATGACGCCGGTGGCCGCATCCAGGCTCATCCGTTCCGTAAGGCGGCTTATCTCAGCCGGGTGGATGCCGAGGACCAGGTAGACGACGAGTCCCATCTCCCGGACCATATCGGCCACCCGGAGGGTTGCATCAAAGACCCCCCGGTAGTCCTCGCCGGACGAGGGTGTGATGCCGTATGACCAGGAGGGTTTTGTGACGAGGAAGATATGCGTCCCCCCGCTCCGCTGGAAGTCCTTCGCAGCCTCGATTCCCCGGCCGTTTATGGGATCGATATGGATATGGTCATCGGTGATCGGTATACCGGAGAGTATCATGAGAACCCGATGACCTCCATCATTGGGTAGTCATCCTCAAGAAGCATCCTGGCCCGGCAGGTGGTCTCCCCGACCCGGGTCGTGATCTCGATATCAAACATCTTCCCGGCGAGCTCCGAGTAGCCGAACCGGTTCGAGACCATGAGGTCGCGGTTTAACCGGACGCGGATGCCGGTCACGCAGGGCTGGAGGCCGGTGGCTGCTTCGATTGCTGCTTCAACAGCACCGGCGGTCTCGCGGGCGATGGGCATCCCGACAAACTGGTGGTATATGGCGCCGAGCTTGATGCCGGCTTCAAATGCGGCCTTCTCGCGGTCGGTGATCATGGTAGTCAGGTTTGCGGTGCAGGGTAATAAGGGGCTGTCGCCCCGGGTGGCTGAATGTGCGGCGCTGCCTGACACAGGGAGGGGGCGAAGAGAGTAATATACACGGACTTCGATCGATTATTATGATGGGCAACTGCTCCGGATACGCGGATAGACCGGGAAAATTCACCCATATCCCTCTGGAACTGGCGCAACTTCCAGCGGGTCGAGGTTGACCTGCAGGATCGAGTTTTCCTTGTAGACCCCAATGCATCCGGGAAATCCAACCAGACGCCTTCAGATTTTTGCACGATGTTGTATCCGTTGGCGGCGGACTTCAGGGGGCGGTGAGACGGATAGGTAGCGTCTCCAGCATCAGGGCGCTCTCTCTGCAAGAAGGTATTCTGATGCAGGCGTAATGGTGCGACAATCTCCGGGAATATGAGTTAGCGCTCAGGCATGACGAGCGGAACCTGCCGGTCATAACAAAAGAGCGGGTTACGGAGTGTGGTGACGAGGTGATCGCCCACCCCTCCGAGCAGGATGAGGAGGATCCCGAGAGGTTAACCCAGACATACCTGGAGCAGGTCAATGTAAACAAAAGTTTCCGGGAGGTAGCTGATTTCCTGAAGGCCATCCGCTACCTGCACCTTGTCCCGCGGTTAGCCCGCGAACCCGATCGGTCAGCTGGTTACAGAAACGATCCCTGTGGTGACCGCCAGGTTCCTGTCAACACCCACTCCCCTGAACTGCTTCAGGATGAGGGCATCGGGCTTGATGAGGTGTTGCTGCTCCGGCCCCTAGGAGGAGGGTACAACCGTTACGCCTGCCGGCGATATGGAGGAGATCGACGACCTGTTGGAGGGTGGCCTTACCCTTGCAGATACCGTCACCCCAAAAACCTCTCCTGGCGATACGGTAGAATTGACCTGGTTGCACTGAAAGATACGGTCTCACGTGGAAGGCTGCGTTACCGCGAATCGCCATGCCTTCCTCTCGAACCGGGCAACGCCGCAGACGATATGGCGGCTGTAGCGATCATGGGGAGGGGGCCTGCCCGCGGAGCTCCTGGTAGCACCTGCAGAGGTCCGCGACAGGGCACCTCTCATGCTTCGGGCTTCTCGCCGTGCAGATCTCGCGCCCATGGCGGATCAGGAGATAGTTAATATTCTTCCATGCATCCTCCGGGAAGAGGGCCATGAGGTCACGCTCGATAACATCAGGGTTGGCGCTCCCGGTAAACCCGATCCTCTTTGAGACCCGGCGGACATGGGTATCGACGGCTATACCGACGTTGATCCCGAACGCGTGGGAGAGGACGATGTTTGCGGTCTTCCTCCCAACGCCGGGGAGCGACTGCAGTTCCGAAATCGTCGCCGGAACCTCCCCGCCGAAGTCAGAGAGAAGTTTCCTTGCCGCGCATACGATGTAGCGGGCCTTGGTTCGGTAAAGGCCGATACCCCTGATGAGGGGCTCCACCTCCTCCGGTTCAGCGCGGGCGAGCGCCTCCGGCGTCGGGTAGCGGGAGAAGAGGTCGTCGCGGATAGCATTGACGGCCCGGTCCGTCGTCTGCGCGGAGAGTATGGTGAGTATAAGTGCCTCAAAAGGATTATTAAAGTCGATAAAATGACGCCTGCCGCTGATGGGATACTCTGCGAGGAGGCGGCGATACACCTCACAGGCGGTTTCCCGGTTCATGACTGATGGGGCAGGGCAGATTCGAACTGCCGTCAAAGCGTCCCAAACGCTCTAGGATGGACCAGGCTACCCTACTGCCCCGGTACCACCATACATTGGATAGGCAGACAAAAATAGTTACCGATAGGGAGTGGTTCAGACCGGCCGGGAATCCGGATTCTCCCTGCTCACGATGGTGCCAAGAGAGGCACCCCCCACGACCGCCCGGTAGAGGTTCTCCGGATCGCGGCCGTCGAGCACCAGGAGCGGGATACCGGACCGCTCGATGACCTTTCCTGCCACGATATCGAGCACCATATTGGCACCGGCATCCATCCTGCCCCGGGTGATGATACCAAGGAGTTCCTGTGGTGTAAGGCGTTCGTACCTGATCGCCCCGGCATCCTTCTTCGGGTCTGCGCTGTATATGCCATCGACCGATGTGGCGTTGATCAGGAGATCGGCACCGACACTCTCGGCGAGGACCGCGGATACCGCGTCGGTCGTCTGTGCCGGGGTGATTCCGCCCATGACGACGATCTTTCCTGTCTCCGCAAACTCCCGTGCCTCCGTGTAGTTCTCCGCAACGCGGGGGTAGGCCGCATCCCCGAGTCCGGTCACGAGAAGGCGCGCGTTCAGCCTCGTTACCATGATCCCGAGTTCATCGGCCGCCGCCTCACCGGCGCCGAGGCCGCGGGCAACCTGGATGTACCGGCGTGCCTCCCCGCCGCCGCCAACAACGATAAAGACCCTGCAGACTCCGGCAATCCGCTTCAGAACAGAGACATACCGACTGATATTGTTTGATTCAAGCGAAGGAACCAGGACCGAACCGCCCAGGGATACGACGATCTTCTTCATCTAACCTATCATTATCCCCGATGCCACTCATATACCTGTTGAAGATGCCGGAACCGGCCCCGTATGCGATTCGGCAGAGACCTGAATGGATCCCGACCAGATCTGCCGGCACCTGGCCGATCGAGTACGGCAGAAAAACGCGGTGTGAACAGCATCGGACCACTCCGCCTTAACCTGAGGGAGCGCCCGGGAGAGAACACGATGCCGGATGAGATGCCCCGGCAGCCCGTCCGCAAGATACATACCTCATAGCCCCTTACCCTCATGCGGTGGTCATATGCACGAAGCGCGACTCTATCAGAGACTGGAGGATGAGACCGTCCGCTGCTCGCTCTGCCCCCACCGATGCACCATACGGGAGGGCAAAGCGGGGATCTGCGGCGTCCGTATCAACCACGGCGGCATGCTCTATGCGGCCACCTTCGGCAGGGTAGCCGCCGAAGCGGTCGATCCCATAGAGAAGAAACCACTCTACCATTTCCTCCCCGGAACGCTCTCATACTCGCTTGGGACCATCGGGTGCAACTTCCACTGCGAACACTGCCAGAACTGGCACATATCCCAGCAGACGCTGGAGATGCATACACTCCGTGACCTGAGCCCGGAGCGGGGCGTGGAGCGGGCGATCGCGTCAGGCTCCGCGAGCATCGCCTGGACATACAACGAGCCCACCATCTGGCACGAGTACCCACTTGCGATGGGGGCACTCGCGCGCCGGGAAGGCCTCGGGACGGTCTATGTCACCAACGGCTACATCACCGAGGAAGGGCTCCGTGAACTCGCGCCGATGCTCAACGCTTTTCGCGTCGACATAAAGTCGTTCTCAGACTCTTTCTACCGGAAGGTCTGCGGCGGCCGGCTGCAACCGGTCCTCGACGCGGCGGCGCTTGCAAAGGAGCTTGGAATGCATGTCGAGACGGTCACACTGGTCATCCCCGGGCAGAACGACTCCATGAAGGAGATGGAAGCGCTCATCCGGTGGGTGCTTGAGAGCCTTGGACCCGATACCCCGATGCACTTCACCCGGTTCCATCCCGACTATAAGATGAGGGAGGTAGGACCGACCGATATCAGGAGACTCGAGGAGATCTACGAACGTGCAAGGGATCTCGGAATCCACTACCCTTATCTGGGCAATGTCTTCAATCACCCCTACGAGAACACCTACTGCCCCGCCTGCGGCAGCCTCGCTATCGAGCGATCGGGGTTTGGAGTTCGTATACGGGGGATCAAAGACCATACCTGCACTGAATGCGGCGGGCGCATCGAGTATGTCTCAGAGATCGACTGAACAGGCCCCGCAGCGGTTCCTTACCGACAGGATGCTCGGGACACTCACCCGTTACCTCAGGTTTATGGGCTACGACACTATGAGTGCAAACAGCCTCTCCCCGGGCAATGCCCGGGAAGATACACTCCTCCTCGATATCGCCTCAAAGGATAACCGAATACTCCTGACCCGGGACCGCGAACTCGCACGCCGGGGCGGCGCACAGGCGGTCTACATCGCATCCGAGGAGGTCATGGAGCAGGTCCGGCAGGTTGCCGGCCTCGGGCTCATAGAACCCGGGATCAGGATGAATCGCTGTTCGCTCTGCAATACGCGCCTCCGGCCGGCCACCGCACGCGAGATCCGGGAGGCACACTACGCCCCGCGGCCAGAGTCAGGGAAAGAGTTCACATGGTGTCCGATCTGCCGGAAACTCTACTGGATGGGCTCACACAGCGACAACCTGGAAAAGCGCCTTGATGAATTCTTCTCCCCCTGATCGGATGCATCTGATCTTAGATACTCTCCATTTCGGGCCGTTCTGAGAGATCCGGGAAAGATATATCAACTTTGAGGGGATATGGAGCGCACCGGCTGTAGCGTGATAACATAGTTATCCATCGGCGGCGGCCGGCAGGAGAATAGACCGGGCAGGCGGTCTCTGTCGCTCCGGCCCAACGGATCCAGGACTGCACCGAGAGGCGATTGCCCGGATCATCTGCAATGAGGAACACCATGGAAACCCTTAAGATAGCATTTTTTTGCTGGGAATCTCTGTATGCAGAGCGTGTCGGCGGGCTTGCGAACGCGGCGACAAACCTCGCCGAGAGACTGGCACACCGGCACGAGGTGCATTACTTCACCCGGGGAGAGGAGAGAGACGCCGAGATCGATGGCGTCAGGTACCATTACTGCCGGCCGGCGGGGCAGGGGATCATCCGGTACTGCTCTGACATGAGCAGAAAGATGATCGAGCGTTTTCACGAGTTCGATGCATCTTCGTTTGACCTCCTGCACTTCCATGACTGGCACGTGGTAGACGCACTCCACAGGCTCCAGGACCGGGAGACCGTCTTCACGTATCACTCGACGGAATTCGGGAGGAACGGGAACACCTTCAGCAATGGGTGGCCGTTTCCCGAGATCTCGGGGATTGAGCGCTATGGGGGATCGATCGCGAAGCGCATAACGGCGGTCTCCTCGGCACTCCGCCAGGAGGCCATGAGACTCTACGAGATCCCGGATTGGAAGATCGATGTTGTCCCAAACGGCATCATTCCCGAATATTACCAGGAAGATGTCGATCCGGAGGAGGTCAAACGGCGCCACGGCTTTGATCCGGACTCCCCGCTGATACTCTTCATCGGGAGGCTTGCATGGCAGAAAGGGCCTGATATGCTGGTGGATGCAGCTCCGGATCTTCTCCGGGAACACTCCAGCTGCCAGTTCGCCTTCGTCGGCGATGGACAGATGCGCCGGGGCCTTGAGGCCAGAGCCCGGTCGCTTCCCGCCCGTTTCCTCGGGCGGCTGGCCGATGCTGATTACATATCGCTCCTCAACGCGAGCGATATCGTGGCCATCCCGAGCAGAAACGAGCCCTTCGGACTTGTGCTCCTCGAAGCGTGGAGCGCAGGCCGGTGCGTGGTAGCATCCGATGTTGGCGGGCTCTCCGAGAATATCGAGCACGGGACCGACGGGGTCAAGGTGCAGCCGCGCCCTGACTCGATCGCCGAAGGCCTATCGGTGGCGGCGGGTTCCCCGGGGAGGTCGCTTGGTATGGGCAGGCGAGGTCTCGATAAGGTGAGGAGGTATTTTGGGTGGAGTCGCGTCGCCGAGCGGATGGAGGACTCATACAGGAAACTCGCCCGCGACACGATCCTCTGCTGACTGCGGGGCCATCCCCGCTCACGGGATCATGGTGACTGTAAGGTGTTCCATAAGGCGGAAGGGATCCGACGAGACAACTGAGGTTCCCGCGTAGAGTTCCATCCCCCCGATATCGGATGTCCGGGATCGGAGATCGCCCCGGTCCACCAGCCATCCCACGTAATGACCCCCCTCACCGATAGGAGGCATATACACCGCCGCGTTGTAACTCTGCACCCCGATCTTCTGGTAACACTCAAGCGCTTTC
>JAAZIF010000260.1 GCA_012510335.1 Methanomicrobiales archaeon
AGGTATTTCTTTGCCGGAACGGTCATGAAAAAAAGGTTAAGGGGTTACACGAAGGTATCCAGGATTACCTGACTTGAAGCGTCCTTAAAGCGTGCCGTGGCAACGACGTGATCCTTTCCACCAGTAAGAGTATGAGTAGTATCATCAACCTTCGCAACCGCACCGACTGCTAGCGACGAGCCACCACTTCCAGTTAAAGGTTCAGGGCTACCTTCATTCACCGTGTAAGAGACTTCCTTCACGAGATCTGCGTCCGGGCCGCCATGATATGTGATATAAATCACTTTATTACCATCACCATCGGCGTGTGCCGAGGCAGTCGCCGCAACCACCTTGTTCTTGGTATCAACGGTACCGGCCATCCCGAACACGTACGCCGCGATCACCGCGGCCAGGATCACCGTTACCGCGACCATCAGGATGACCCCGATAACCGGTGATACCGCATCTTCGTTCTCTCGAAGTTTCACCATAATTATACAACCTCCTGTTCACAACCCCCTGAAGGGGATTTGAGTGGATAGAAATATGTTATTTCCGGTACATTTAATAGTATCGCGGAGTTCCTTTCCATAACGGCTTAATATTACCATTACCCGCGCAAGTATGAAATACATTTTCATACCATAACCATGCCGATAAACAGAATATCCAGGCCAGGAAGGGATTTTTCCCGGATAAAAAGACCCGTTGCCGTTGGGGTGGCCGGGCGGTGCCTCGCGGAGCAGGGGGATGGGTAACGCAGCCCCGGGGTGCGGCAGGGCTGCCGGCGGGGGTGTCGCGGCAGGGGCTTATCCCCCCTCGCCCGGCTCCCCCCGGCGCAAGTCCGGTGCCGGCGGATCCCCGTGATCCCGATGCCCGGGGCATCAGAACCCACCCAACCCATCGCTCGAAACCCCATTGGATCTCTCAGACCCCCGGGGCCATCGCTCCCCGCTCGCCGGCAAGAAACGCCCCGGGATCCCGGACGGTGAGCCCCGACAGGATCTCCTCGATCCTGTCGCGGTTCTTCAGGATGTGTACAGAATCGGTGGTGACAAAGCAGACCCCCTCCTGGATCCGGTGAACCAGCAGAAAGTATGAGTCCAGCACCACGAGGGTATCGGGTTCGTAGCCGATGACACCGGCGAGAGCGCTCTTCTGCGAAGGAAAGAGATCGTCATAACTATCGGGACAGCAGGTGTGGCAGAGGACAGGGGCAGAGGGATCGTCCCGGCAATCCCGGTCCAGGGAGACCAGCGCCCCCTTGATGGCCCCGATCACATCCCGCCTGAACGCCCGCCGCTCCTCCTCCGTGCCCAGCATAGCGTTCCTGAGATCACCCATGTTCCGGCGGACAAAAGAACGAACCACACCCCGCTCCCGCCCGCTCGCCAGCGTCTGCACCCACCGCCCGGTGAGGCGATCGATGGTCCGATCGACATATACTCCAGGTAACTGAGGATCGTCCTCCGAAACCCACCCAATACGCCGGTGCATTCACGATAGACCCGCTCGCTGGTATGCCGCCGAAACCTCCCCTGCTGCATGTAGCGGTGTGTGTGATGGTGCTGCCCGTCCCACCCGATCAGGGAGCCGATAAGGATGTTTGCGTCGAGAAAATGATCAAAAGCCATTGGTCCGGTGCTCAGATGGAGAAGTAGCCCTCAATCAGCGAGGAGAGGATCCTCTTTCTGCGCTCGTCCGGTTCCCGGGAAGGAATGCGACCAGCAGATTCCCGGATGTACCCGGTGTAGGTGCTCACCATCGGGGCCAGGGCTGAGAGGGTCTTTCGGTACTCCTGCTCCCACCGCCCGAGCCTTCCGTTGTAGTAGTCGTCATGCCCGCCCTCCAGGATACGCACCCCGCCGGCAAATGTGTACCAGATCTCCAGGGCTACCGCTTGAGTGGCCAGGATGACAGGGCGCATGATCGATTCATCCATCCTTGCGATATCAAACGCCTTCCCGGCCCCTGAAGCGTACGCGACAAACTCGTCGTTGAAGTCCCTAAAGAGAGGATCCTCCACGAGCGCGGCCTCACACATGTAGAGGGCATCTTCCAGGCGGTCGATATCAGGGGTCTCTGGATCGCAGAGTGACCACTGGCTGAGTGTGCGCTGCCCCTCCAGGCGCGATGCAAGGCATCCCTCAAATCCGGGAAGAAAATCCACCTTATAACGGGGCATGAACTCATACGGTGCATAATCCCAATAAATCCGGTCGACGAAGGTTCCGATGCGGTAGGGGTCGATCCCCCTGACGATGCGCCCGACGACAGCGGAGAGGCCATCCTCACACACGCTTCCCGGGTCGCCGGGGCTGGCATTGAGAACAAGAAGGGTCTTACCGGTCTCCGTCTTCTCCTCCCGGAGGACTCCCTGGCGCTTCATGGAATCAAGCGAGGACTCGACGACCTCCGAATAAGGGCCATATTTGTACCAGTAGAAGGGGAGATATCCCCTCTCCGGGTCATTCTCGGGGAGGGTTGCCTTCACCTCAAAGAGGATTTTGTGGATGGCCGTTCTGGTTACTTTGAGATCCGGCCTTACCCGGTAGATCTCCCGTATAAACCGGGGAACGACTTCGGACGGGGACATCGTACCATCCCATGCGTGGAGCAAACATATAGAGATTTCTTATTGCCGGCAGGCTCTCCGTGCCCGTGATCCGGCCTCACGCCCCCGGCACGGCCCGACACAAACCTGCCGGCAGATGCTGCTCCGGAAAGCCCGATTGCCGGACCCCTCCCCCGATCAACCGGCCTTTACACCTGCCACCTGGGCAGTGTCGAGAGGTGCTGCCGCACCATCTCCTCCGCCTTCCCGGCCGGCATCCCGAGATTCGAGGCCATCATCGGTGCGTACTTCACGACCGCCTGCTCCATCGTAAGGTCAGGTTCGGTGAACCGCCCGTCCCTGTAGCAGTAGGTGCAGTACCCGGCGCTCAGCGAACCATCCGCCTCGGTTCCCGCATCCTCATCCCGGCGAAGCGGCATCCCGCAGCTCCCGCAGAACGCGATCTCCTTCCCGGCCCACCTCTTCAGGCTCAATAACTGCTCCCTTGAGAACTCCTCCGCCTTATCCAGGGGAATCGCGTATACCTGCGACATGATCGGCCCGCAGATCTCTGCCATCCCCTCGATGGTGATATTAGGTGCGGTGAAGGCGCCGGCCTGGTAGCAGTGGGTGC
>JAAZIF010000261.1 GCA_012510335.1 Methanomicrobiales archaeon
CCTATGCCGGCGTCGAACCGGTTGTAGACCTCCACCGGGCAGATCTCTATACAGTCCCCGCACCCGTTGCACTCGCTCTCGATGATATAGCGAGGATGCTTCCTGACCCTGACGCGGAAACTGCCGATCTCGCCATCGACCGAATCGACCTCGGAGCATGTATGCGTGGTGATGTTTGGGTGCCGGGCCACATCCACCATCTTCGGAGAGAGGATACACATGGAGCAGTCGTTCGTGGGAAACGTCTTATCGAGCTGGGCCATATGCCCGCCGATGGATGGTTCGCGCTCTATGAGGTGTACATGGATGTTGTGGCCGGCGAGGTCGAGCGCCGCCTGGATGCCGGCGACCCCGGCGCCTATGACGACGACCTCAGCCATTGCGGTACCTCCCCGCAAGTTTGACGTATTCCCGAGCATTGTGGACGATCTTCTCCTCCTCGCCGGACGTCGTCCCCCTGACCACCCTCCCGGGCACGCCGAGGACAAGTGAGCGCGGCGGGATATCCTTCCCCTCGGTCACCACGGCACCGGCACCTATGATGGATCCCTCCCCCACAACCGCGCCGTTCAGGACGATGGCGCCCATACCGACGAGCACGTGGTCGTGAACGGTGCAGCCGTGAAGTATTGCGCCGTGGCCGACCGAGACCCCGGCGCCGATCCTGGCCGGAAACCCGATCGTTGTGTGGACGACGGCGTTGTCCTGTATGTTCGATCCCGCTCCCAGGGTTATTCTGTCCCTGTCGCCCCGGACCACGGCGCCAAACCAGATGTTCACGTCATCTGCGAGTGTCACGTCTCCGATGACTGTTGCGGTATCTGCAATAAAGATGCGCTCTCCCACAACTGATCCCTTCTCCATAGTGTTTTTATTGTTGGTTGCAACACTACAAAATGTTCTCCCTCGATCACAACCCGCTACCCATAAAATCCCTCACGGCAAACGTCTTCTGATGAAAGTGATGGTCGGGGGGACATTCGATCCCCTGCATGTCGGGCACAAGAAACTCCTCTCGCGCTCCTTTGAACTGGCAGGGCCTGACGGCGAGGTGATCATCGGGTTGACGACCGACGAGTTTGCCGGCGCGAAGGTGCATCCTGTCCACCCCTACCCGGAGCGGCTGAAGAACGTTGCGGCTTTCATCAGGAGGCGGGGTTACACGACGGAGTGGAAGGTCGAACCGCTCTCTGACCGCTACGGCAGCGCCCTCGATACTGATTTTGATACACTCGTCGTCTCAGAGGAGACCTTCCCGGTCGCCTTGGAGATAAACAAACTCCGGCAGGAGCGGGGGAGAAGAAAAGTTGACCTCCACGAGATCTCGTGCGTCCTCTCCGAAGACGGCCGGCGGATCTCAAGCACCCGGGTCTACCGGGGTGAGATCGACCGCTACGGGCGCCTGATCAGATGATGAAGTTTGCTATATCGTCCTTGATCAGCCAGTCACAGTAGAGGCAGCGCAGCCCTTTCTCACGCACCTCAAACGTGCTCTCCACCGGTTCATTTGTGTTTGTAATGCATCCGGGATTCGGGCACCTGACAACGGCTTTGAGGATCTTCGGGATCTCCACGCCCTTCTTCTCCACCACCTGGTACTCCCGTATGATGTTGATCTTCGCCTGAGGCGCGATCAGGGCGATCCGGTCAACCTCCTCTTTTCTGAGTTCGCGATTCTCTACCTTGACTATATCCTTCTTTCCGAGACGTTTGCTCACGACGTTCGTCGCGATGCTCAGGCACTCCCCGGTCGATCCGGTTATGCCGAGGATCTTTAAGACGTTTAAGGCCTCGCCTGCTGTTATATGGTCGATCACGGTGCCGTTCCTGATTGGGCTTACGAGAAGTCCCCGTGAGGGGTCTTTCCTGCTCATCTCATCACCTCATCGAGGAGCGCCATCCGTACGGGCACACCGTTCCTGGCCTGCTCGAAGTAGCGTGCGTACGGCGTGCGGTCGACCGCCGGGTCGATCTCCCCGGCGCGCGGGAGGGGGTGGAGGATCATAAGGTGATCCTTCACGCCGGCGAGGAGGTCGGGCGTGATCCGGTAGCTGGACGCGACGTTGTAGTATGACGCCGAGTCAGGGAACCGCTCGCGCTGGATCCTCGTGACATAGAGGACATCGAGATCCCGGAGAACCTCCTGCACATCCTCATGCTCGATCACCTTCATGCCTCGCTCCCTGAGTTCGAGGGTGATATTTGCCGGCATCTCAAGACCTCCCGGCGCGATCGTATGCAGAGTTGTACCGTAGAGCGAGAGGGCGAGTGCCAGCGAGTGCGCGGTTCTGCCGTAGCGCAGGTCACCGAGGAGCCCGACGTTGATCCCGTCGACCGGCATCGACTGCCTGATCGTGTAGAGATCGAGCAGCGTCTGGCTCGGGTGCTGCCCCGCACCATCGCCGGCGTTTATGACCGGCACTGTCGCAAACTCGCTTGCAAGCCGCGCTGCCCCCTCCTTTGGGTGGCGCAGCACAATGGCGTCCGCGTAGCCGCTCAGCACCCTGATCGTGTCGGCCAGCGTCTCCCCTTTGACGATAGAGCTCGCCTCGACCGAGTCGACACTGATCCATCTCCCGCCGAGCCTCGCCATGGCCGCCGCAAACGACATCCGCGTGCGGGTGCTGGGCTCGACGAAGAGAAGAGCCACGAGTTTATCCTCAAGCATCCGGGGACGGTAGTTCCCGGTATCAAACTCCTGCGCCAGATCGAGCAGGTAATCGAGATCTCTGCGTTCAAAATCGCGTATAGAGATTATGTGGTACATCGTGTGGTTACCTTCCAGGATCTCCCGGGTACCCGAATATCCCCGCTTTGATGCGGGCAGATCCTTCTTCTCTCCTGGATAATGGTTCACCCCACATCCACTAATACTTTTTTTCCCCATTCCCTATAGCAACATTTGTCTGGTCTCCCTCCTCATACTATCCAGGAGAAGATCTCGTGTCCGAAGAGAAGTATGCCCCCGAGGTCTGCTGTCACTGCGAGGGGCTTGGATGTATGTATTGCAACAAAACGGGTACCGTGATGGTGTTGCAGCCCTCGCGGAAATGCAGGCACTGCGGCGGCGACTGCTGCATATACTGTGGCTACACCGGGTGGGAGCGTCCCCTGCGGGAGTGAACCCTTCTATTTTCGCGCTATCGTGATGTAGCCGCTGTGGGCGACCCGGGTCGATGGACGGGTTCCGCGGGCAGAGCGTACCAGTTCCCGCTCCATGCATTCGTAGCAGTGAACGTCACGGAAGAGCGGGGTCGCGGCGTCGAGCGCAACGAACGTATGCTCAAGAAACGGCGTATAGCATGCCAGGCAGCCGCCTGGACGGAGGAGTGAGAAGGCGTGCTCCACGTGTGCCGGTGTTATTGTGAGGTCCAGGTGGACGACGTCGAATAGACCGGCCGCCTCCAGCATATCGGCCGCGACCACCTCGACGTTATCGAGGCGGGCGGCCCTTATGTTTTTAGCGGCAAGCCGCGCAAACTCCGGGCGCACCTCGTATGTCTTCACAGAACGAGCGATATTCCCGAAGTAGATCGCGGCAACACCGCTCCCTGTCCCGGCATCGAGGACGTCGTCCCTGCGGTTCATCCCCGTGTAGGCGATCACGATCCCTATATCCTTCGGGAGCATCGGGGCACCACTCCGTTTTGCGTGAACAAAAAAGTCGATCGGCCGGGGCCGGAGCAGGATGAACGGGACGCCGAGGTGAGTTCTGATCTCGTCTCCCGGGCTCATACCCGCGACTGCACCGAGATCGATCATCCCCCGGTCGGTGGAGAACTCCCCCGCGCTCGCCTTCACGAAGTACTCCCGCTTCTCTCCGACGAGCAGGATCTCCTCGCCGTCCTCGATCATTGCCCTGCAAGCTTCAGGATCGCTTCGGCGATGTCGCCACGGGTCTCGATGAGCATATTTCGGGCAACCTCCCCGGAGACGCCGGTCTGGGATGAGACGAGGGTGACGTCCTCCTCCGGGATCTCCGGGGCCGCCTCTTCAAACCTCCCCTCTCCCGTGATCTGGTAGGTGGTGACCCCCTGCATTGTCGTCGCGACGACCTGGGCCTCGTCAAAGACGTAGTTCCCCGCGGGGGTGTAGATCACCACCTTTTCCACGCCCTCGATCTCCTCCATCTCCATGCCCATCTGCTTCATCATCTGCTTCATCTTTCTTGGATTTATCTTTCCTGGAAACATTCTGTTCCTCTCCCTTGCCGTACTTTTACCGCTACACCGTAATTAAATGCCAGCATCTCGGGGCCTGAGAGCAGGGCTGCGCCCGTGGCGAGGAGGACGTCGTCGCCGGTCACCACCAGCACCTCGTCCCCTGCGCGGATACCGGCATCGGCTGCGATTACGTGCTTTGCCATGGCGTTCTTCCCGTCAGCTATGAACACCGCCACATCCTCCTGCACCGCCACCCGGTAAGCCGGGGGGGCGAGGGCGGCAGCTAGGCGCGTTGCACCGGCGATCCCGAGGGTCAGGCGGCCGTCCTGCGCTCTTACGGTGGCAAGCCTCTCATCCCCGAGGCGCACCTGGCGGATGCGGCCCGTCGAGGAGAGCTGGAAGGCGCATCCGTCAGGAAAAAGCGCCTCCCCTGCTCCTGCTCCGAACTGATAGTCACCTATCGTTCTTGCCCGCCGTAGCAGACTGTCTTCTGAGTATCCGGTTGACACTATCGATAAACTCCTCTTCTCTATCCCGGGGGATGAACGCCCCGGCCGCTATCCTGTGCCCGCCGCCGGCACCGCCCACCCTCTCCGACGCCTGTGCGAGCGCCTCCTGGAGGTCGACACCCCGGGCAAGCGCCCACTGGTTGGTCCGCATCGAGACCTTGGTGACATCCGGCTCATCCACGAGCGCTGAAAGCACCATTATCGGTTTTCTCCAGTCGAGTTTCGAGAGCGCCATACCGGCGCCTATACCGACGATGGTGTCCGGGAAATGGTCGCCGGTGTGTATGTACTGCAGGTGGGAGAGTTCGGTCACCCCTGTATCAAGTATGTAATTGAGAAGGTCGCGTATGACCGAGCGGTGGTTTGCGAGCATGTACTCGGCCTCGCGGTAAGCGGCTCCCCTCTCCCCGCGGCATATCCGGCCACCTACCTTCGGATTTGCCCACCGGCCGCAGGCGTTGAGAAGGGTGGCGTACTCGGAGGCGTTCCTGAGCGGTGTTCGCTCCTGCTCGTCGGGGAAGATGTAGGTCTCGCCGA
>JAAZIF010000027.1 GCA_012510335.1 Methanomicrobiales archaeon
ACGTTGCCGGGATGACGGGGCGATCATGACGACCATCGGTCTCCTGATCAATCCCATCGCCGGGATGGGCGGTGCAGTGGGGCTCTCCGGGACGGATGGCCGGGTTGAGGAGGCGATCAGCCGTGGGGCGGTGCCCCGTGCCTCCTCCCGGGCCACTGAGGCCCTCGGGCTCCTTGCGGGCCGGGGTATCCGGTTCCTCGTCCCCGCCGGGGCGATGGGTGCCGATGTCCTTGATGCGGCCGGCATCGCGGGGTATGATATCGTCTCTCTTCCAGAAGAGCTGACGACGGCCGCGGATACCAGAGAGGCCTGCCGGGCGTTCGTCGCCGCCGGGGTCGATCTCATCCTCTTCTGCGGCGGCGACGGGACGGCCCGGGACGTCTTCGATGTGGTGGGCCTGTCGGTGCCGGTCCTCGGCATCCCGGCTGGTGTGAAGATGTACTCAGCGGTCTTCGCGGTCAATCCCGCTACAGTCGCTGAAATCATCGCCGGGTTCGATCCGGCCCGGCTCCACGACGCCGATCTCCTCGATGTCGACGAGGAAGCCTACCGTGAGGGGAGGCTTGCGGTCAGGCTCTACGGGGCGGCCCGGGTTCCTTCCCTCCCCGGAAGGGTCCAGGGGGCGAAGGCGGTCTTTGAGGAGGCCGATGATGAGCGGGCGAAACGAGAGATCGCCCGGTTCATCGCCGGGGTGATGATCCCCGAGACCCTCTATATCATCGGCGCCGGGAGCACCACAGAAGCGATCCTTGCGGAGATCGGGCTTCGCGGGACGTTGCTCGGCGTCGATCTGATCATGAACGCGAGAGTGGTTGCGACGGGAGTAGACGAGCAGACGATCCTCTCTCATCTCGAGGATGCGGCCGCTGCCCGGATCATCGTAAGCCCGATCGGGGCGCAGGGGTTCATCCTCGGCCGGGGGAACCAGCAGATCAGTCCCGCGGTGGTCAGGCGGGCCGGCGGCCCCGGGAGGGTTGTCGTAGTTGGGACGCCGGCAAAACTTGCCGCGACCCCGGTGCTCTACGTGGACAGCGGTGACCCGGCGCTCGATTCTGATCTCGGGGACTCGATAGCGGTGGTATCAGGCTACGGGATCGCGCAGCGGAAGCGGGTGGCCCAGCACCACTGACTGAGACCTGCCTGGCCGGCCCCCCTTACCACCCCTCGATGAGGGAGAGGAGCAGCCTCCTGACCTGTCTGGTCAGTTCGCAGGAAGGGTTTATCTCAAGCGCCTTATCGGCGCATATAAGCGCGTGGCGGTACATTCCAAGGTGGTAGAGGACGCTACACTTCATGCTCCACCCGGCGGCATACCCGGGATCGATCTCGAGCACCCGGTCAAATGCGGCGAGCGCCTGCCGGTACTCCCCGAGCGCGTAGAGGGCACCCCCCTTCAGGCTCCAGGTGCGGGCGTTCCCGGGATCGTCGGCGATGGCCCGGTCGTAGCAGGTTATGGCCTCCTCGGGTTGGTGCTGGAGGAAGCGTGCGTAACCGAGATCGATCCAGGCCGCCACAAAGTGCGGATCGATCTCAAGCACCCGCTCGTAGCAGGCGACCGCGTCATCGAGGCGGCGCATCGCGACAAATATACCGCTCCGGTTGTACCAGGTGACCGCCGAGTCGGGGTTCAGATCAAGGGCGCGGTCGTAGCAGGCGAGCGCCTCATCGAACCGGTCGCGGCGCCGGTGCAGCATCCCCCGGGAGACCCAGGCAGGGGCGAAGTCCGGGTCGATCGAGAGAGCCTTCTCCCAGCAGGCGAGCGCTTCGGCATCCCTTCCGAGGAGATCGAGGAATACACCTTTGTTGTTCAACATCTTCACGTTCTCAGGATCGTGCTCAAGCACCCGGTCGAAGGTAGCCATCGCCTCAAAAAACCGCCCCTGCCGGGCGAGAGCGATCGCCTGCCTGCTCGCCGCCGTATCAGTATCCCGATCCCCGGACTCCTCCCTCCCGAAGAGCCTTCCTGAAATACCCATTCCAGACATTCCCCCGTGATCTGGCTACTGGTGGCAGGCAAATGATATAACCGTTCCCCCTGTTCCCGGCCGGTCTGATGAGATGGGCACTCACCCCCGGGGGATCCAGGGGTGGGTTTCTGCGAGGGTTATCCCAAACACCCGTACCACCCGGGTGTTCCCTCCTTCCCGGCGGAGGTCGGTATGCACACGGGCATGGCAGATCTTGCAGAGTGTGATGAGGTTTGCCTGGTCCAGGTCGATATGGTGGACATGGAGGGCCTAATCTCCGCCGCAGATGGCGCACTGCCTTCCATTCCCGGAGGGCGTACTTCTCACGGGCCCTGATGGGGATGCCGAACTCCTCGCCTCACGGATGGCGAACGGGCAGTGGCGGCAGAGCCCGGGAAAGCCGTTTTGTTCCGGTTGGCCGCCGCAGAGTGGGGGGAGTGTGCGGTCGAATGCATCAAGGCCGAGCTCACATACCGGTGATCTCTATCGGGGTACGGTATAGTTACTCGTCCCCCTCCTCGCCGTAGGGGATCGGGACGTAGGCGACCGATGGCCGGCGGGGCATCGCCTGGGGAAAGAGATCCATCAACCGGTAGATCCCGGCGGGGATGCCGGGGGTGACCGGGAGCCCGAACTCCCGCGCCTGCTCGAGGGTTATCGGGTAGTCGTGGGTCCACACCCCCTCCGTGAGCTGGCGTGCAAGGCGGTCAGCTCGTTCTGCTTCCATCCGATCCCGGAGCAGCCCTGCAACGAACTCCCGCATCTGGTTCTGCGCCTTCGCCGCGACATCGACCAGGATGAAGGTTGTGTCATCTATCCTCTCCGGCGGTTTCAGGCGCGGAACCCGCAGGATCGACGCCGCCGGGTATTCGCCGATCCTGGGATCGACCGGACCGAGCACGGCGTTCTCGTCCATCATAACCTCATCGGCGGCGAGGCAGAGGAGCGTCCCGCCCGACATGGCGTAGTGGGGGACAAAGACCGTCACCTTCCCCTGATGGCGCCGGAGCGCCATAGCGATCTGCTCCGAGGAGAGGATGAGGCCCCCGGGGGTGTGGACGATGAAGTCGATCGGCATCTCCGGCGGGGTGAGCCGGATCGCCCGGAGAACCTCCTCGGAGTCGTTGATATCTATGTAGCGGTAGAACGGGATGCCGAGAAACGCCACCCTCTCCTGTCGGTGGATGAGGGCGATGACCCGGGTCCGGCGCTCCGCCTCCAGTTCACGGATCGCCCGCAGGCGGCGGAACCGGGTCATCTGCTGCTGGATGACCGGCACCGCGAAGAGGAGGAGGATGACGGCGACAAGCAGCATGGTCCAGATGTCAGGCATGCTGGCAGTGTAGTTCTGCATCTCCTGTAAAGAAAGTTCCCCCGGGCATCTCTCAAGGGTGCGCCCTGCGTGATTCTGTCAGGAACTCATCGATCGAGGTCTGCCGGGTGCGGCCCCCCTCAAACCCCGAGAGCCTGACTCCAAGGAGCCTGACCTCGGTGCCGCCGAGGAACGGGAGGAGGAGGTCGCCTGCGGTCCGCCCGATGATCCCCGGGTCTGCGGTGAACCGGTCCAGGGTCAGGGACCGGGTGTGCGTCTCAAACCCGCTGTACCTGACCTTGACCGTGACTGTCCGGCACCGGAGATTCCCGGCCGCGAGCGCCCCGCAGACATCGTCCGCAAGGTCGGCGACGGTCGTGGAGAGGATCTCCGGGTCGGCCGTATCCTCATCAAACGTCGTCTCCCGCGAGACGGATTTGCACCCCGCCCTGGCCTGCACCTCCCCTTCGTCGATACCCAGGGCGAGGTGGTGCAGCCTGATCGCGGATCTGCCGAACCGGGCGATGAGTATCTGTATATCTGACCGGGCCAGATCGCCGATTGTCAGGATGCCCATCCCGGCCAGCTCCTCGCCGGTCTTCCTCCCGATCCCGGGGATCTTCTCCACCGGCAGGGGGGCGAGGAACGTCTCGAGATCGTCCGGGCGGACGACCGTCAGCCCGTCGGGTTTCCGGTAGTCGGACGCTATCTTTGCCGCAACCTTTCCCGGCGCGATGCCTATGGAGCAGGTGAGCCCCTCCGCCTCCCTGATGTCCCGCTTGATCGCTATAGCAAGCCTCTCCGCCGCAGGGAGACTGCCGGCACTGGTGACGTCGAGGTAGGCTTCATCGATACTCACCTGCTCGATCTGGTCGCCCCGCCGGCGGAGGATCGCCATGATTCGGTCTGAGACACGGGAGTAGAACGGGTGGTCTGTCGGGAGGTAGACGCCGTGTGGGCAGAGGGTGTACGCCCGGGAGATGGGCATGCCGGAATGCAGACCGTAGCGGCGGGCCTCATAGGAGCATGTGCTCACGACCCCGCGGCCCGCCCCTCCCTTCGGGTCGGCGCCCACGATCACCGGTCTCCCGGCAAGGGAAGGGTTCCGGTGGACCTCCACTGAGGCGAAGAAGCTGTCCATATCGACATGCATTATGATCCGGCCGCTATCGGTTGGCATTTGCGCGAATGTCCCTCGGTGTTATATGATAGGGTTTGGGAGTACGGCGATATAGCGCATTCGCCGGGAGGTTCGTGGAAAGACTGCGCCGGCGATCCGGGTGCGGGATCGTATTTTCTCAGCAGCTCCGGGTATGGATGCCGGAGCCCGGAGAGCCACATCATCGTCCGGGCATTCGGGGTGTCATCAACCAAACCTGGCCGAAGCGGTTCTGATAGTTCCATATACACCGGGGCGCAACATGCGCTTTTCGGGCATCGCCGGGGATGCCGGGGCCGGCAGCTGCAGCCATCCGGGCAGGCTTCATACCCCCGGGTTAACCAGATCTCAA
>JAAZIF010000028.1 GCA_012510335.1 Methanomicrobiales archaeon
GCAGACGATCCGGCCTATGCAGGGGCTCTCGCAGGCCTCGCCGATATATACGTCAACGACGCCTTCGGGGCCTCCCACCGGGCGCATGCCTCGATCACCGGTGTCGCGGATTACATGCCGGCGGTGGCCGGGCTCCTGCTCGCAAAGGAGCTCGATGCCTTTGCGCGTATCCTCCGGGATCCGGATCGGCCGTTCGCGGCCGTGATAGGCGGAGCCAAGGTGAGCGACAAACTTGGTGTCCTTGAGAACATCGTCCCGAGGGTGGATCTCCTCCTGATCGGGGGCGGTATGGCGGCAACGTTCCTTGCAGGCCGCGGCTACGGGACCGGCGCATCAGCTGTCGAGACCGACCGCCTCGAAGACGTGCGGGGGATATCCTCAAAGGCAGAGGATCTCGGTGTCCGCCTCCTCCTGCCCCGCGATCTCGTCGTTGCAGAGAGACTTGATGCGGGCGCCTCCGCCCGGGTTGTCCCTGCCACAGCCATACCGGATGGCCTGGTCATAGCCGACATCGGTCCCGGGGCCGCAGGCGAATTCCGCCAGGAGCTTGCCCGTTGCCGGACCGTCGTCTGGAACGGGCCGATGGGGGTCTTTGAGATCCCGGAGTTCGCCGGGGGGACGCGACAGATCGCCGTGGCCCTCGCGAACCTCCACGGCACCACGGTCATCGGCGGGGGCTCGACCGCGGATGCGGTGGCCAGGTTCGGGTTTGCCGATGATATGACGCATGTCTCGACCGGCGGAGGGGCCGCCCTCACGATGCTTGCGGGAAAATCACTCCCTGGCGTGGAGGCGCTTGAGGATGCGGAGGGGCCATGAAGCGCATCGGCATCCTGACAAGCGGCGGCGACGCACCGGGCATGAACGCCTGCATACGGGCTGCGGTGCGGGCAGCGCTTGCCCATGACCTCACCATCGCCGGTATACGCCGGGGGTATACCGGGCTTGCCGGCGCCGATACGGTGCCGCTAGACCGCGCTACGATCAGAAACATCATCCACCTCGGCGGCACCATCCTTGAGACATCCCGGAACCCGGACTTTTACACGAAAGAGGGCCGGCTCCGGGCGGCGGCCACCATCGAGCAGATGGAACTTGACGGGGTGATCCTGATCGGGGGTGAGGGGACGTTTCATGGCGCAAGCCTGCTCGCCGCCGATGCCGATACGGCCGCACTCGTCGGGGTGCCGGGGAGCATTGATAACGACGTCTACGGGACCGACTGCTGCATAGGGTTTGATACGGCGGCAAACTGTGCGGTTGAGGCGATCGACCGCATCCGCGACACGGCCAGATCCCACGAGCGGCTCTTCTTCATCGAGGTGATGGGGCGGACGGCGGGGTTTCTGGCGCTCGAGAGCGGTATCGCCGGAGGCGCCGAGGAGCTGGTCATCCCGGAGGAGGAGGTCTCGGTCGCCCGGATGAGCGAGCGCATACAGGAGGGATTTTCCATAGGGAAGAGGAGCGCGATCGTTGTCGTGGCTGAGGGGGAGACGCCCGGCATCTCCTTTGACCTCGCACGTGATGTCAAGAAGCACTTGAATATCGATTCACGCGTCGTCGTCCTCGGGCACCTCCAGCGGGGCGGGCCACCGACACTCCGTGACCGGGTGCTCGGGAGCGTCCTCGGTGTCGCAGCCGTCGAGGCGCTGCTCGATGGTCGGAGCGGATGCATGGCAGGGGAGATCGGAGGAAAGCTCGCGTACACGCCGCTCGAAGAGACCTGGCAGAAGAAGAAA
>JAAZIF010000029.1 GCA_012510335.1 Methanomicrobiales archaeon
CCTGTTGGCCGGTAGCGCCCCTCTATCGCTTCAATCGATCCTCTTAAATATCGTTATCACCGATAATCTTGTTAACGATTATTTCGGTGGCATCATGATTACGCTTACTCCTGATGAAGTCCGGGCCCGGTTCGGGCCGTTGTTCTCGATGAAATTCCTCGTTATGGTCGACCAGAAGTCCGGGCTCGCTGAGATCCGGGAGCATTGCCGGGCCCGGGGAACCATCGAGTGGGATGCGGCGAACCGGGTGCGGGCGGGCGGGGCCATCCAGTCCTGCCATGTCGAGGGGACGACGATGACGATGCTCGCCCGTCTGGGTGTATCCCCGGCCAGGTTCGGGGCGGCCGGCAAGGAGATCGGCGGGCAGGCGCTTGAGGGTGTCGAGGTCAATGGCACCGAAGTGGTGACAATATGGTCCGGGATCGCCGGGGCGGGCGTGGGCGTCGCCGCCTGCCTGCCCCAGGCGCCGGGCGTAATCCGGGCGGAGTACCCCTCAGAGGATGACCTCCGGATCGGCGGCGCCCGGGTCTGCCGGGTGCGGATCGTATCCCCACTCTACGAGAAGGTGACGGTCGGGATCGATGATACCGACACCCGCGAGGAAGGCGCCACGTGGGTGCTCGCGCTAAAGTGTGCCGAGGCCTGCACCATCGAAGGGGTGGAGTACCTGGATATGCGTCTTATCCAACTCAACCCGGCCGTGCCGAAGAAGACGACCAACTGTGTCGGGTCCGCCCTGAACTTCGCTGTCCGCCCGGGGAAGGTGGACGCGCTCCTCGAGTACGTCCGCGACTATGTCGAGTCGAATGCGGTCAGCGATGATGCCGGCATCGCGGTTTACCGGGGGATTGAGTTCGCAGAGGAGTCCCCTTACGCGAAGCGGGTCAAGACCGAGATCCTGACGATCGATGAGGCCGAGGCAGAGGCCGCACGGATGGGCGTCCGGTTCATCGACTCAAACGCACGGAAAGGCCGGATAGGGGCGCTTGGCGCGGTTCTCTGGGGGAACAAAGGTGTTGAGGCGGCAGGTCTCTATGGAGAGACTCTCTGAGCCCTACACGATACGGTACCCGCAGATCGTGGCGGTGGCCGACGATAGCAGCGAGCGTGTAGAACTCATAGAGTTCTTTGACTGCCTCGGCGGCGCGATGTGGGTGAGGCGCCACTACGCGCAGAGCCCGCTCGTCCATTCGGTCAGGACCGTTGGAGCGACCAACCGCTACATCCTCCGGGCCGGCAGCGCCGACCTTGCGCTCGAGGGATCCGTCTTCCCGGCGGGGATAGCCGCTGTCGCCGCTGATGAAGATGAGATCGTCATCTCCTACCGCGGCCTCGGCGGCGGCGGTGTGGGGGCATCCATCTGCCGCGCCTCAGCCCCGGGGATCATCCGTTACGAGAGCGATCCCGCCGGCGGTGGCCGGCTCGCCGGCTCGACGATCTGGCTACCCCGTCGAGAGCGGGTCATAATCGGCATCGACGATACTGATACACCCGAAGAGGGCGCCACCTGGACGCTGGCCCACAACATCGCCCGGGCTGTCGAGACTGACCGCTCCCGCTACCTCTCCCACACGATCGTGCAGCTCTACCCGGTCCCCTACCGGACAAAGAACTGTGTCGCTATCGCCTGTGAGTTCGCGACCTCCGATGCCGGCGAACTCATCCAGAGCTACCGCGACTACCTGGAGGAGTACACACTCTCGGATGAGACCGGTATGGCGGTCTGGCGGGGGTTTGATCCCTCTCCCCTCGATGAGTTCGGCGGGCGCGTGAAGAAGGGCGAGGTCTCGCTGGATGATCTCGCCGCACTAGACGATCGTCTCTCCCTCATCATGAGGGGGAGGGGTGTGATCGGGGCTGTGGCGGCTATCCCGTTCTACACGAGGTTTGAGGAGGCGCTGGCGCTATGGAATGGATCCGGTTAAAAGCCCGGCTGCTTGAGGCCGGCTCCGTCCGTCTCTCCGGCGAGCCCGCGAACCGGTATATCTCTCGCTCGGCCGCCGGCCCCTCGGCGGGGTCGCCCGGCTCGCTCTTCTTCTCCATAGGATCCCGGAGGGTGAGGGTCGACCTCGATGATTCAGGCTCCATCGAGGTCGTCCACCGGGGGGAGGGGGAGGCGGATCTCGTCGTCGACGGTGAGCGGATCCCCGGCCGGCTCGAACCTGCGGCGCTCCACTGCCCCCGCCAGGCCTACATCACGGTCAGCGGCGCCTGCATCTTTAAATGCCGCTACTGTTCCGTGCCCGGGCTTCCCGGGCGGCGAAAGACTATCGACGAGATCGTGGATATGGTCGAGGGTGTGGCTGATCGGATCGACGTCATATCGATCACGAGCGGCGTTGCCAGATCGATCGAGGAGGAAGAAGCCTATGTCCTGGACGTTGTGAAGGCGCTCCGGCCGTTCTCCCTCCCCATCGGTGTCTCGATCTACCCGGTGCCCGAAACCCCGGCACGACTGCACGCCCTCGGTGTCGCCGAGGTAAAGTTCAACATAGAGACGGCGACTTCGGCGCTCTTCTCAAGTATGTGTCCCGGCCTCTCATGGGAAAGGGTATGGGAGGCGCTCCGCAAGTCAGTACCGCTCTTCGGGCGGGGGAGGGTCTACTCAAACGTCATCATAGGCCTCGGGGAGACCGACGAAGACCTGGAGCGGGTCATCGGGGATCTCGCCCGGGTCGGCGTCATCCCCGTCCTCCGCCCGCTCACCCCGGCGGGGTCACTCTCAGACCGGACCCGGCCGTCCGCCGATCGCCTGCTCCATATCTATAGTATCCATGAACGGATCCTCAAAGAGGCCGGGCTTGACCCTGCCCGGGCGCTGACGATGTGTTCCGCCTGCACCGGCTGCGACCTTGTGCCGGGGAGGGATGCATGAAAGGAGCTGAAGCGCTGGCTCTTGCGCTCCGGCGGTCAGCAGACCGCTTCTACACCGTCCCCGGCTACCCGGTCTCCGGACTCGCCGCCGCAACCGGGGCTCTCCTCACCACGAACGAGAAGGTAGCGCTCGAGTACGCCCTCGGCGACTCGCTCGCCGGCCGCCGGGCCGCCCTCATCGTCAAGCACGTGGGTCTCAACGCCTGCGCCGACCCGCTGGTGCATGCCACCGCCCAGGGACTCTGCGCCGGTGTCGTTGTGGTAGTCGGCGATGATGTGCGCGCGGTCGCATCGGACGTCGTGCAGGATTCCCGCTACTACGGCGAGGTTGCGCAGGCTCCGGTGCTGGAGCCGGACGGTGATCTGCTCGCGCCCACGATCGAGGCAGCGTTTGAGGCCTCTGAGACCTTCTCCCGCGTGGCCATCGTCAGGGTCACCCCTGACCTCCTGGACGCGGACGTCCCGGAGACCCGCGCACCCAGGAACGACCGGAGGGGAAACCTCGCAGACCCCGGACTCACGATGGCCGGGCGGGCGCATGCGGGCGATCGGGGAACCCGGGCGATGTTTGCATGGTCGCGGGCCTCGCCCCTCAACCGGTTCACAGGCGGCGCGGTCGGGGCCGGCGCCGCGGGAGGAGCGTCCCGGGCGGTCACGGTCTACCCGCCGCCCGCCGCCCCTGATCTGCTCGCGGATACCCGGGAGATCGGCCGCCCCTTCCTCTCTGAGCACCGGCACCTCGCCCCCCCGGAGATCACCGGAGAGCCCGGGCGGTTCTCTTCGCGGGGCTACTGCCGGACTTTCTGCCGGGACTGCCCGTTCCACCCGGCCCTCGCCATCCTGCTTGATGGGGGCATGCGGGCCATCTGTGATGCCGGGTGCGCGATCCTTGCGATGAACCCGCCTTACCGTATAGGCATCGCATCATACGGACTCGGTTCATCGGTCGCGGTGGCGGCTACCGGCACGGGTGTGGCTCTCACCGGCGACTACGCCCTCCTCCACTCGGGGTTAAACGCCCTCATCGATGTCTATGAGCGCCGCCTCCCGCTCCTCTGTATCGTCCTTGCAAACAACCGGATGGGTATGACCGGTGGTCACCCCGTCCCCGATATCCTTCGCTACATCACCTGGGCGAGCCCGGTCGTCTGTGCCGCAGACGACGAGTATCTGCTCCGCCAGGCCCTTGTCGCCCCGGAGGGGCCATGCACGGTGGTGATCGAGGGAACCTGCCCTGAAGGTGCATACCATGAAACCCTGGAATATAGAGATCTGTGATGTAACACTGCGAGACGGGGAGCAGACTCCCGGCGTCTCGTTCACCCGCGATGAGAAGATGACGATCGCGCATCTGCTTGACGAGATCGGCATCGAGGTGATAGAGGCCGGTTTCCCGGTTGTATCGCCGGCAGAGAAGGAATGCGTCACCGCTATAGCGAGAAGCGATCTTGATGCACGGATCTGCTGCCTTGCACGGGCCTTACGGCCCGATGTCGAGGCAGCCCTTGACTGCGACGTGGATATGGTCAGCATCTTCATAGCGACATCGGACCTCCATATCAGGCACAAGTACCGGAAGCCCCGGGAGAAGGTGCTCGAAGACGCCCTCGATATGGTGGAGTTCGTCTCCGACCACGGCGTGCAGGTGCGGTTCGCGGCCGAGGACGCCTCACGGACCGACCCCGCGTTCCTCATCGAGATGTACAACCGCGGGGCCGAGTGTGGTGCCGGACTGCTCAGTTTTGCTGATACGGTCGGGTATCTCACACCGCTCGATATGCATGCGGTCATCTCCAGGATCCTCTCAGGGGCTCCCCACCGTCTCTGCATCCACTGCCACGACGACCTCGGGTTTGCGGCGGCAAACACCATCACAGCCGCGGCTGCCGGGGCGTTTCAGCTCCATACCACCGTCAACGGCATCGGCGAGCGTGCCGGGAACGCGGCGCTTGA
>JAAZIF010000262.1 GCA_012510335.1 Methanomicrobiales archaeon
CGTTTTACCCCTGGTGCCGGCAAGACGTACGTTCCTTTCCACCCCGCTCCCCATCAGGTCCGGCTACAAAAAGACGTTTTACCCCTGGTGCCGGCACGCCCGGGGCCGGCCCTGGCAAAAGACGCACCACCTACCCCTCTTCGATATACCTCTTCAGTGCCACGGCGTTGTTGTGCTCCTCGTCTTTGGCGGCGTAGAGGAGTGTGACGACACCCTCATCTCCCTCCTGCCGGAGCCGGGAGAGAGCCTCCTCCTGACCTCGAAGTTCGGCCCGGTAGCGATTCTGGAACTCCACCCACTTCGCCGGGTCATGCCCGAACCAGTGCCGCAGTTCGGTCGTCGGTGCAAGTTCCTTCTCCCACCGGTCGACCGAAGCCCTCTCCTTCGAGAGGCCCCGCGGCCAGAGCCGGTCGACGAGAACCCGGAGTCCGTCGTCCCCCGAAGGCTCTTCGTAGATCCTTTTTGTCCGTATCATGTGCGGGGATAGGAGAGCCCCATACTTAACCCTGCCTGTCGGGGGTGATTCGGGCCAGCACCTCCTCCATAGAGCCAGGGAGGCAACCTTCCAAAAGATATATAATACATCAGACCATCTCCCCGCACCGTATGACGAGACTGGAAAGACTCCTGATCCTTGCCCTGGTGATAGGGTGTGCAGCCCTATTCTCCGGGGTGGTCGCCCAGGAAGGAGGTGCGGCCAACCAGACCGCTGAGGTGAACCTCACGATCATATCGCCGGAGACGAACGCAAGCGTCGCTGCCGGCAATGTTACCATCGAGGTAAACCTGACGAACTTCACGCTGGTCGAGCCCACGGGGCAGCCAAACGCCCCCGGCGAAGGGCATCTGCACTTCTACCTGGATGCTCCTGTACCGACGAACGAGAGCGCTCCGGCCATCCCGGAGACCGGCGACTACGTCATATCGACAAACACCTCCTATACCTGGGAGAACGTGACGCCGGGCGAGCATAACTTCTCGGTCCAGGCGGTCAACAACGACCACACTCCGATCATACCGCTCGTGTATGACACGGTCAACGTCACCGTCGGCGGGAACGAGACGGCAATAGAACTCATCGCGGAGAACGTCGTCTTCGATACAGACACAATCACTGTGCCGGCAGGGGCGAACGTGACGGTGAACTTCGAGAACAGGGACACAGGCATCCCCCACAACCTCGCGGTCTACACTGACTCCTCTGCGAGCCAGAGCATCTTTGAAGGAGAGATCATCACTGGCCCGGCGACGATCACATACAACTTCACCGCACCCGATGAGCCCGGCACCTACTTCTTCCGCTGCGACGTCCACCCCTTCATGAACGGCAGATTCATAGTGGAATGAGGGGGGAGAGATCCCTCCTCCCCGGCCCGCGGAGGATCCTCTCACACAAGGCGGCCGGGGGCGTGAACTGGTTACATCAGAGAAAATGGGCAGGCGGCGGAGAGATAAGGATGCATGGAGGTGTATGGTTCACCCCTCCGCCGCCGGTATGATGTATCTGGGGAAGGTTCACACCAGATGATGACGATCTTGGAGTCAGTAATATTTAAGGATTTCGGCCGGCCCACCTGCAGGGCGCGGCGAAAAAAACAGGGGATGAGAACCCCGCGCTGCCGGAGCGGTTCACTCTGCCGGCTTTCTCGGTTTGACATCGATCCCGAACCGCTCGGCGTTCGCATCAGCGATCGCCTGGATCCTCGCGATCTCGTCATCCCGCCGGGTGGGCCTGAAGAGGTGCCGGAAGCGTCTCTGTTTTTCGAGGTACTCCTCGACCGGCTTTCGCCTCACCTTCCTCACCTTCTCCACCACGCCGTTGACCATCTCGTAGTTCACCCAGAGACCGGTCTCGATGGCGAGTTTGGCCATGACAAGTGTATCCCTGGACTCAAAGCCCCACCCCGTGCAGCAGGGGGTATGCACCTGGATGTAGCAGGGGCCGGGGGTGTTGATCGCACGCTCGACCTTCTTTACGAAGTCGTTTGGGTAGGCGATCGATGTGGTCACGACATAGGGAGCACCGTGAGCAGCGAGGATCGCCGGCATATCCTTCTTCGGGAGCGGGTTGCCGCCGGGTGCGCACGACCCCGGCGGGCTCGTTGTGGTGCTTGCGCCATACGGCGTGGCACCCGACCGCTGGATCCCTGTGTTCATGTAGGCCTCGTTGTCGTAGCAGATGTAGGTGATATCGTGGCCGCGCTCGAAGGCGCCGCTGATGCAGAGCACCCCGATATCAAACGTGGCGCCGTCGCCGCAGATGCAGACAACCTTCTCGCTCCGCCCCTGCTTCTTCAGCGATGCCTCGATGCCCGACGCGACCGCCGCAGCGTTCTCGAAGAGCGAGTGGATCCAGGGAACCCCCCACGCGGTCTCGGGGTAGGGCGTGGAGAAGACCTCCATGCATCCCGTCGAGGCGACGATGATGACGTTCTCCCCGGTTGCCTTCAGGAGGAGGCGGGCCGCAAGCGCCGGGCCGCACCCCCCGCATGCCCGGTGTCCTGCCGAGAAGAGCTCGTTTGTGTCAGCCATTCAGAGCACCTCCGTCCGTAATCCGTAAAACATATCCCCTTCTCCCTTCTCGGCGAGGTCGACGACCGCGGCGATGTCGCGTTTGCGCACATCGCGTCCGCCGAGAGCGATGATATAGTCGTAGATGGTTATACCAGAGCC
>JAAZIF010000263.1 GCA_012510335.1 Methanomicrobiales archaeon
AGCCGGGGAAGACCCGTCATCGTGGTCGAAGAACGGCAACAACCTGGTCACAACGTTTGCAAGCCTCCAGCAGCCCGACGGCTCGTTCCTCTGGACAGCATACACCGCCGACAACCCCTGTGGCATGACGGCGCGGGCGATTCCGGCCCTGCTCGGCAAACCCTACCCGATCCTGCCCGGGCAGGCGGCACCCGATCTCCCGGTGCCGGGGCGGCCTGCAATAGCAGCGCCTGAGGTAGCGACGGCGGCGCAGCAGCCGGAAACCTTACCTGTAGCAGACCCTGTGGAGTGGCAGCCCGTCACCATCACCGATGACTACGGTGAGATGGTCAGGCTCGATACGATGCCGGTGCGCATTGTCTCCCTCGCCCCGGCAAACACCGAGATCCTCTTCGCCCTCGGTCTCGGTGACCGGGTGGTCGGTGTGACCGATTACTGCAACTATCCAGCGGAGGCAACGGCGAAACCGAAGATCGGCGGGTACTCCACCATAAACATCGAGCGCGTGATGGCCACGCAGACCGATCTGGTGGTGGCTGCTTTCGGGAACACCGAAGAGGCGATCAATCGCCTTAAATCTCTCGGCCTGACCGTGATCGCCCTGAATCCGGATTCGGTCGAAGGTACGCTCCACGATATCAGGCTCGCCGGAAAGGCCACCGGCACGGAGGCAGAGGCGGAACGGTTGGCGGCATCGATAGAAGCGCGAATCGACGCTGTAAAGGAGAAGCTGAAGAACGTGACCAGACCCCCGACAGTCGCCCATGTCATCTGGTATGACCCGATCTGGGTCAGCGGGAGCAACACCTTCCAGGACGAACTGATCACCTTTGCCGGTGGCACCAACGCCTTTCCCGATCTGGAGGGGTGGCAGATCGCCAGCCTGGAACGGTTCATAACCACCGATCCTGAGGTGATCATCGTCAACTCCGGAACCGGCATGGGTGATGAGGGCGTCGACCTCATCTACCGCTATTTCATGAACGAACCGCGCCTCAAAAGCATGAAGGCGATCCAGCAGAACCGTGTCTACGTCATTGATTCCGATCTCATCGACCGGGGCGGGCCGCGCCTGGTCGACGCCCTGGAAGAGGTCGCTGCCGACATCCACCCCGGCCTCTTTGAAGGAAACACCCGAAATGAGGCCCCTGTACCCCAATCTCCAGGTTTCGGTGTGATCGCACTCATCTGCGCGCTCTCTGCTGTCTTCCTGCTCAGGGTGAGAAGATAGGGCCGGAGAAGGGGGATAGTGACCGCATTGTATTTTTTCCCGTTTGTTGTAGCAGGCTACCTCGCATTGTCCGGTCCATGGACCGGCGCTCTCCGGCGCGATTGCACCTCGAACTGGCCGGCAGAGGGTGGTGACCGTAAGGGCATTTCAGGAGAAAGTGCGCGCAGTGCCATCAAGCCCGCTGTGCTTGAGACCTGTATAGTCCGCCGGCGCACCAACCGCCTCTCAATAAAGGGCACTTTCGTAAACGCTTATTACGTTAAATAAGATGTACTTGTAATGATGAAAAACAGATGCCTGTTGCTCTCTCTCGGGCTGTTCATCTTCGCGGCCGCCTTCATCGGCGCGGTAAACGCTGCCGGCCCGGTGGCAGGGGATGCCGGGAGAGCCCTGACGGTGACCGACGACGTCGGGAAGACTGTCGTCATACAGGGAATACCGCAGAGGATCGTCTCGCTCGCGCCATCGAACACCGAGATCCTCTACGCTATCGGTCTTGAGGACCGGATCGTAGGCGTCACCGACTACTGCGACTACCCGCCGGCAGCCGCCGGTATACAGAAGATCGGTGGATACAAGACCATAAGCATCGAGAAGGTGCTCGCGGCTGACCCGGACCTGATCCTCGCTGCTCCCGGGAGCGCCGAAGAGGTGGTCGACCGCCTGCGGGCTCTCGGCATGACTGTTCTCTCCCTCGATCCCGAGACTATCGATGATGTCCTGCAGGATATCGAACTCCTCGGGAGGGCTACCGGGCAGGAGGAGGAGGCGACGGCGTGCGTGGAGGATCTCCGGCTCCGTATCAGCGCGGTTACCAAAAAAACGGATACCCTGACGGAGAAACCCCCGGTTGTCCACGTCGTCTGGCATGACCCCATCTGGATCAGCGGCAGCGGGACGTTCCAGGACGAGGTGATCACGATGGCCGGCGGTGTCAATGCGTTCGGTTCGATCGAGGAATGGGGTATCATCAGCCTTGAAGAGTTCATCGTCGCGGATCCCGACTACATACTTGTGAGTTCAGGCACCGGCATGACCGAGGAGGGGCATGACGTCATCAGGGACTACTTCATGAACGAACCACGGATGCAGAGGCTGAAAGCCGTCCGGGACGGCCATGTCCATGTCGTAGACACTGACGTAATCAGCCGCGGGGGTCCGAGGATCGTCGATGCGCTGGAAGAGGTGGCGGCCATACTCCACCCTGACCTCTTCGGGGCTGCCCCCCGGGAGACCACTTCTGCAGTCAGTTCTCCGGGTTTCGGCGTGATCCCGCTCGCTGGCGCACTGCTCGTCCCCTTCCTGCTCCGGGTGAGGAGGTAATCTCCTGGTTTTCATGCCCGATGACCATATAGGCTGCTCCACATGCTGCCTGATGGACCGGTCGCTCGATGAGGCGCTCGACCTCATATCAGCTCAGACGGACCTCGCAGAGATACTCTCGGACGGCCCGCACTCCCTCCTCAGCGCAGAGGAGACCTGCCACTCCTTTGACCTCCGGTACACCGTCCACGCCCCGGTCGCCGATATCAACATAGCCTCCGACAACGAACAGATGCGGCGCGCGTCCATCGGGGTTCTTGCGGATCTCTCTATCATCTGCGACCGCATCGGCGCCACGCGGCTGGTCATCCACCCGGGGTATATCTGGGGGGAGGAGATGCGGGATGCCGCCGCCCGGGCGCTCGACCGATCCTTCGATGACCTCGCTACCCTCCAGCGAGAGGTGGGCGTCCGGCTCGCAATCGAGAACATGGGGGCGTGGGATATCTGCTTCTTCCGGGAGCCCGGGTTCCTCGACCGCCTCGCCGCCCTCGACCTCGGGTTCGCACTCGACGTGGGGCACGCCCATGTAAACGGAAACCTGGAGGCGTTCCTGGAAGAAGGAGGGGCTATCCACGTCCACCTGCACGACAACTGCGGCAGCCGGGACGATCACCTGGGGTGCGGCGAGGGGAGTATAGACTTCTCCCTCGTGATGCAGGCCATCCCGCGGGGCGCAACAAAGGTCATCGAGCCGGCCTCGTTTCATCAGTATGAGGGGAGCATCGAGCACCTGCGGTCGCTCCCTCCCTGAGCAGCCGCTCCACCTCCGCACAAAACGCACCAAACTCTTTTGATACCCCTGCCCCGAGGGAGCCGGGGTAGGCGTCTGCACCCCGCGCGACGACGCGGAGCCCATCGATCTCCAGCCGCAGGTGCCAGTAGGTGACGTCGCAGCAGGAGTGAGCGGTGACGTACTCGGGCTTCCACCCGGCGAGACCGAGGCGGTCCGCGGCATCCAGGAATCTCGCCCACTCCTCCGGTGTGGGGGAGGCCTCCATAACGATGCCTGAGTAGCCGCCACCACCCGCCCGTTCGTAGAGGAGCCGGCCATCCACGAGCCTGACGTAGAGGGACGGGCCGGTACTCCCGCCTATATAGAACTCGAAGGCCTCCGGGAGATGCGGTCTGATGCACATTTTATACGGTTGTATCTACCGGGAGCCTCGTCGGGCGGGGGCGGTACACGCCTCAACGAGCAGCCGGGTGCTCGCCTTCGCCTCCCCGCCCCGGGGCGCAAAGCGCGTCCCGTCGAGGGCGGCAAAGATCGCTCCTATGGCTGCGGCGTGCGACCCGCCGTAGCCCCCCTCGAGCGTGAGGGCGAGACCCCTCCCCGGCCGCGCCTCCAGGAGAATCCCGGTCAGGGCCCCGAAGTCCTCGGGGTGGAGAAGCATCGACCCGAGAGGGTCGTCGAACGCGGCATCCTGCCCCGCCGAGACCACCACGAGGTCGGGCTCGAACCGCTGGATCGCAGGGATAAAGATCTTCTGGAAGACAAGGGCGTAGTCGGCGCCGGTCGAACCTGACTCGAGGGGTGCGTTGATGGTGTACCCGACGCCCGACCCCGATCCCAGTTCCTCCGGCCACCCGGTCCCCGGGAAGATCCCCATCTGGTGGGCCGAGCAGTAGAGCACACGGTCAGATGTGTAGAAGGCTTCCTGTGTCCCGTTGCCGTGGTGCAGATCCCAGTCCACGATGGCGACACGGTCCA
>JAAZIF010000264.1 GCA_012510335.1 Methanomicrobiales archaeon
GTGCTGCCGTGCCTGGAGGACGACACTCCCGATCACCAGGTTCTCGTTGTAGGCCGGGATCACCACGGCGATCCGCTTCCCGCTGTAGCGAGGCCCGTCGCCCGCTGTCTTCCCGGAGGAGACCCCGGCAACCACGAGATCGTGGACCTGTGAGAGGATCTCGGTTCCGACTGCGACGCCGTTCCCGCCGAGTCGGATCGTCTCTATCGCCCGCTGCCCATAAGCACCAAACCCATCGGTGGTCTCACTGACCTCCGCCCCACAGGAGGCGCAGGCCTCGCCCCAGCGGACGACATCATTCCCCCGCCGGAGCTCGGCAAGCAGTTTCGGCACATCCCCCGGGTTATGCTGGCCGTCAGCGTCGATGATGACGAGCTCATCGGCACCGAGACTCCGGGCGGTCGAAAAGATCGTCTGGAGCGCTGCGCCGTAGCCCCGGTTCACCTCGTGACGGATAACGATCGCCCCGAGGGCCTCGGCGATCGCGGGGGTCTCGTCCTCTGAACCATCATCGATGACCAGAACAGCATCCGCATGCCGGCGGGCGCCGAGGACTGTCTTTGCAATGGCTGATTCTTCGTTGTAGGCCGGCATCGCGACGAGCGTCCGCACCCCCCGCCGCGCCTGCGTGAGCTCATCGACGAAGAGAATTGCGTCTTCCCCGTCATCAGCGGCCGGCCTGGGTATAGGAGGAGCACGGGCGCTCAGCATCCCACCCCTGGGAGAGGGCCAATGATGCGCCCTGGCTCGAGGATCGTGCCGCCAGCGCAGAAAAGAGGCCAAGGGTTCATCAGGTCAGTCATAGGAATCTTCTGATCGGGGGAGGCGCCGTGCCGGCAGCCATCGCCTTTGATGTATATTTTTTACTTGATTAAATTAAAAACCTGTCGAAAAATATCCAGGAAAATGACAACCGATCTGAATGAAAACTCCTGGTTCCTGGAATGGGAGAGATCGATCGGACCGAAGAACGGGAGAAGCGGTCTGGGGCGTTCTCCAGATAGTGCTGTTAGCAGGTTACAAAAAAAGAGTTCACTAATTTCAGAGTTTTTGAGATAAGCATGGTGCTGCCGGCATATTTTCGGGAAGATATCCCGGTTCAGGGTAGCACTCTGTAACCCGGCCCGCGACCTGCTCAGGGCAAAAGTGCCTTGAAAGATGCGAAGTGAGGCTCGAACCTCCGCCGCGCACCAAACATCACAGGGAAACTGAGGGGAACGAGGCCAGGAGACCAGACCCTCGATGCTATGTGACCGGACCCAAGAGGGCCGGCCGTCCCTCCCACACCCGGGGCACGGGGCAGCAGGACTGCCGCTGATCGCAAGGCTGCGACACAGAGCTGCTCAACCGTTCCCGGGGCTCCGGCAGGCCGCTGTATTTCTGTCAGTGTCTTTGCAGGTTGTTTTGTTTCTGCGCCGCCACCTGCCTGGATACCGCTCATCTCCCGGGCGAAGACGTGGTGCCGCCAGCTCGCAAAGGCCCCCCGCACAGAGCCCCCACCCGGGCGCCGGGATTCTTCGCCGCACGCAAATCAGGAGAACACCCCGGACGACAATTCCAATACCATTATTTGAAGTAAAACAGAAACTTAGTCAGGATGGCAGGCGGGAAGAAATATTACGCAGCAGCAGTACTTGCAATCTGGCTCATCATCGTCACCTTCTTCATGGTTCTCAACCGCACACTCGATCTTGAGGTTTACTTTGTCCTCTCGCTCATCGGCCTCCTCGTGGTTGCGGTCCTCATCGATGGAGCCTTCTCACGACCACGCTACATGCGCTACCTCGGCTACGTCATCGCTGTGGGGGTCGCCCTCTTCGCCTACATCGTCGTAGAGAAGATCCTGGAGATCATTGCCGCATGAGACCCCGGATATCCCACATCATCCTCGTGGCCGCAGCCCTCGTGGCGATCCTCATCCTCGCAGCGCACGCGACCGCCCCTATACTCTATACAGCAGAAAACATATCGACCGCCGCCCACGCAGACCCCGCGACCATAAAGAAGCGCTCCCCCGGGGATGCCGCATCGCTGGTTCCTCTCATGGACGAACTCCTGGGCCAGACCGGGACACTCACCCTCACCATCAAGCTCAAGGACTACGAGAGCGCCGAGCGTGACCTCGCCCACTACGCCGAACTCTCACGCCGCTTCGACCGGCTCGTCATCACCCTGGATGCCTCCGAGACTGATATCGGTGAGTTCCAGCAGATGAACCGGCAGAACCTCGACTCTCTCGCGACCCTGCTCGACGATTCCCGGCGGCTCGATGACCTGAAGAGACTCGAGATCGAGGTCCGGGGTGATGACGGCCAGCATACAGCCGTCGTCTACGAGGGGGAGGCCCTGCGGCAGAAGATGCACCAGGGCTTCTCAACATACGCAGAGCGGGTGCCTGCAATGTCCCGTATTGCGGAGAACTACGAGATCAACACCACCGCCTACCAGGAGAGCACCGAACACTTCGCCGAGGCCACAGAATCCGCGGATGCGTGGCGGAAGGAGACCGGCGGGAAAACACCCCCCTCCCCCCTCGGCATAACCCTCACCCCGACCGAGGGCTACTACGGGGATCCGATCCAGATCTCCGGGAGATACACCGGCACCCCTCCGGAGGCCCCGGTCGAGATCTACGTCGATAGCAGGCTCGCGACGACCACTGCCCTCGACGATGCCGGTCAGTACGCCTGCACCTACTGGATAGGGGAGATCCTCGCCGGACCACATCTCGTCTACGTGACCGCAGGTCCGGCCTACTCTGACGTCAGGACGTTTGAGGCCCTCGCAGGGAACACCACCCTCACCCTCACACTTGAGGAGGTGAGCCAGGCGACCGTCGCCTGCACCGGGATCCTCATGACCAGCAACCGGTCGGTCGCAAGCGCCCCCATCGTCCTCAGACTCGACGATACAACGCTCATCGAGGCCGAAACCGACGGGAACGGCACCTACAGGAAGGAGATAGCCCTCCCGGCCGGGGATCATACCATCAAGGCCGAGTTCCACGGCGCGGGCTTCCCCTTGAACCCCTCCGAGAGCGAGACCGGGATCTTCCGCGTTCCGGATGAACTCCCCTCCCCTCTCCCCATCATCACCGGAGCCGCGGCCCTCCTCGGCACCGTGTGGTACCTGAGGCGGCGGCACCAGCGCAAGGCCCCGGAGGTGGAAGAGGAGAAGATGGAGACAATCGAGCCCCCGGAGGAAGAAAAGATGGATGTCCCGGCGATCGATATCAGTGATCTAGACCCCCGCGACGCCGCGACCGTCCTCTTCCGCGCCCTCAGGGCCCGGCTCGGCATCCCTGAGACGAAGACACCGAGGGACTGCGCTCAGATAGCCCCCGCGCACGCCAGGTTCTTCAAACGCTACGAGAGGATACGGTATGCAGGGGAGACCCCCACAGAAGAAGACCTCCGGTGGATGGAGGCGGCTGCCCGGGGTGATGACGATGCAGCGTGAGGTCTGGGCAATCCTCGTCCTCCTCCTCATAGCAGGTGCCGCGGTCTTTGCCCACGCGACCACGACCATCGAGGACTACAGCCGCCACAACATCGGCTGGAACGGCACATCGAGCCTCGGTCTGGAGGAGACCCGCGGCGGCACCCCCCCCGCAGGATCGACCCTCCTCATCCTGGCGCCGGAAGGATCTTTCACGGAAGATGATATCAACCGCCTCCGCACACATCTTGAGGGTGGCGGCGCGGTCATCATCGCCGACAAGGAAGGACGGGTAAATCCCCTCCTCTCCGCCCTCGGGAGTTCCATCAGGGTCCAGCCGGGGAACCTCTCGAGCCTCGAACGGGGTCATGCCGATCCCCGGCTGTTCCGCGTCCAGACCACCGGAAACTCAAGCCTCTTTGCCGGGATCGAGACCCTCCTCGTCAACCGCCCGGCTGCGGTTCAGGGGGGCGAACCGCTCCTTGAGACGTCGCTCCTCGCCTGGGACGACACAACCGGGGACGGCCGGCCCGGGGGCACCGAAACCTTCAAGCGGAGAGCCATCTGTGCGCGGGAGGGAGATATCACCGTCCTCGGTGACCCGAGCCTCTTCATAAACGCCATGCTCCCCGAAAACCCGGAGTTCATCGAGAACCTCAGGAAACAGTCGGTCCTCATCGACGCAGCGCACAGCGGGACCGGCACCAGAAACCCGATCATCAACACCCTGACATGGATCCAGGCAACACCACTGGCAAGAGCTGCCATAGCTGCTCTTGTCATCCTGCCCGTGGCCTACCTATTTGGGAGGAAGAGAGAATGAGTGACAACCTGACAGAGCGCATCGAGGCGATTGCAGACGCCTACAAAGAGATCGAGACGATCACTCAACAGATCGTGGTCGGCAACCAGCCCCTCATCGAGTTGATCTTCATCGGCATGATCAACGGCGGCCACCTCCTCATCGAGGGGGTTCCGGGGACCGCGAAGACCACCATCTGTAAGATCATCGCACGACTGATAGACTTCGACTTCAAGCGGGTCCAGGGGGCTGTGGACATCCAGCCGGCGGACATCATCGGCGTCCGGGTCTTCGACCAGACCAGGAAGGAGTTTATCCTCCGGAAGGGCCCGATATTCACAAACCTGCTGATGGTCGACGAGATCAACCGCCTCACCCCGAAGACCCAGAGCGCTCTCCTTGAGGCCCTGAGCGAGGGGCAGACGACGATCGACGGGAAATCCTACCCGCTCGCAAACCCTTACTTCACCATCGCCACCCAGAACCCCTACGAGGTGGAGGGGACATTCCCGCTCATCGACGCCCAGCGCGACCGGTTCATGTTCAGCTTCATCCTCTCCCACCTCGACGCGGAGAGCGAGCTCGAGATCCTCCAGCGGGAGCGGGCCGGGAACCTGGATTGGAGCACCTACCATGACCGGATCACCCCGCTCCTCGGGCCCGCAGACATAAAAGGCATGATCGCAACCGTCCGGGAGATTATGGTCGACGAGAAGGTTCTTGAGTACGTGCGTGACATCGTCCTTGCCACACGCTCTCACAGCGACATCGTTCACGGCGCAAGTTCCCGTGCCTCGATCGCCTTCCTCAGGGGCGTAAGGGCCCGGGCCGCGATCGAGGGGCGGGATTACACCATCCCCGACGATGTGCGGGCGCTTGCCCACCCGGTTCTGCGCCACCGCATCCTCCTCACCCGGGAGGCGGCGATCACCGGGGTCGACCCTGATACGGTCATCACCGAGATCCTTGAGAGCGTCGGGGTGTCCTAGCGATGATGAGGCTGACCCGGACAGCCGGAGGAGTTGCCGCCCTCGCCCTCACCCTCGCCGCCCTCGCCATCATCATCGAGAGCCCCGCCGCGATCCTCGCCGCAGGCTCCCTCGCCATATTCCTCCTCTGGCGGGCCGGGCGGTTCAGCCGCGACTTCCGGAACCTCGCAGCCTCCCTCCGGGTGAATCGCACCGTTGACCGGATGATACTCAGGCAGGGTGCTGCGGCAAACGTCCGGGTCAGGGTCGACCTCACCCCCCCGCCCGGTATGGAAGCCCGGGTCCGCGACGTCCCGCCGGCGGTCTCGATCGCCTCCCCCCCCCTCGTTGAACCGGGGGAGACCGCAGCCTACACCCTCCGGATCGTGGCCCCGGGGAGGACCGCATTCGGTGGGATCATCCTCTCTGCCTGCGATGCCTTCTTCTCCTACGACCTCCATATCCGGCACTTCGAGAAGCCCGGCCTCCGGGTCTTCCCGGTGAGAGCCGCCGAGAGCGGTGGTTGGGGAAAAGGGTCCGGGATGCAGGACTTCGAGGTGGACCGGCGGGCCGCCCTTGATGGCCCAAGCGTCCGCGGGTTCCGCCTCTACCGGGAGGGCGACGACCCACGGCTCATCGACTGGAAGATATCGGCCAAACACAACGTCTTCTACAC